>NZ_BCQU01000030.1:0-66235 GCF_001552235.1 Actinomadura rubrobrunea NBRC 15275
GGCTGCCGCTGGCGCTGGGGCTGGCGCACCTGCCGGTCGCGGCGGCCCGGCCGCGGCGCGGCGCCGCGGCCCCGTCCGGGCTCCGGCCTCGCGCGCGGACGCTGCTCACCGCGCAGACGGCGGCGGTCGTGGCGCTGGGCGGCATCGGGGCGACGGCGGTCAGGCACGGGCTGTCCGGGCCGGGCGCGTTCCCGGAGGTGCCCAAGTACTGGCGCGAGGCGGCGGCCTGGCTCAACGCGCGGGCCGGGCAGCAGGGCGTGCTGGCGCTGCCGGGGGCGTCGTTCGGCGAGTACGTGTGGGGGCGGCCGATGGACGACATCGTCCAGCCGCTGCTGTCGGCGCGCTGGGGCGTCCGCCAGCTCGTCCCCGCGGGCTCCCCGGGTTACACGCGCGTACTGGACGCGGTCGACCAGCAGGTCAGGTCGGGGCAGGGCTCGCCGGGGCTGGCGCGTTTCCTGGCGCGGATGGGCGTGCGGTACGTCCTGGTGCGCAACGACCTGCGCCGCGAGACGCTGCGCGGCGCCTGGCCCGCGCGGGTCCGGCAGGCGCTCGACTCCTCGCCCGGGCTGCGCAAGGTCGCCTCCTTCGGCCCCCCGGTCGGCGGCGACGCCGTCGACGACGCCGTCTCGGCCCGCGACCAGCGCGTCCCGCCGCTGGAGGTGTACGAGGTGTCCGACGCCGACGCCGCGGTCACGCTCGCCGACGCCGAGGCCCCGCCGCGCGTGTACGGCGGCCCCGAGTCGCTGCTGGCGATGGCGGACGGCGGAGTGCTGCCGGACCGTCCCGTCCTGCTCGACGACGACGCGCCCGACCTGTACGGGCCCGGCGTGGTCGGCGACTCGCCGCGGCTGCTGCGCCGCAACTTCGGCGAGCTGCACCAGACCTCGCAGACCCTCACCGCCGCCGAACGCGGCGCGGCGTCCGACGTGCTGGACGACGACTGGACGCGGTACGCGACGGCGGCGGCCTACACCGGCATCCGCAACGTCACGGCGTCGTCGTCGGCCGCCGACGAGGACGCGGTGCCGCAGCTGCACACCCCGTCCGCCGCCCCGTACGCCGCCGTCGACGGCGACCCCGCCACCGCCTGGCAGACCGGCGGCTGGCACGGCCCGGTGGGGCAGTGGCTCAAGGTCGAGTTCGAACGGCCGCGCGACATCGGCGTGCTGACCGCCGCGTTCGTCCGCGACGACAGGCTCGGACCCGCGGTGACGCGCGTCGCCGTGCAGACCGAGCGCGGCTCCGTCGAGCAGGCCGTCCGTCCCGAGAACACCCCGCAGCAGTTGCGCGTCCCGCCCGGCGCGACCCGGTGGGTGCGGGTGCGCATCACCGGCCTCGCCGCGCCGCCCGCGTTCCCGGCGCTGACCCGGGCGGGCGTGGCGGAGCTGTCCGTCGACGGCCTGGCCGTCGACCGCACCTACCGCCTTCCGGAGGTCCCGGCGTCGACGTACGTGCTGCGCCGCATCCCCGGGGGCGCGGCCGAGTGCATGAAGGGCGCCCAGCGCTGGGTGTGCTCCCCGGACCTCGGCGTCCGCGACGAGGAGGGCGGCGGCTTCGACCGCACGTTCACCGTCGGGGCGGCGCGGCGCGCCGGGCTGTCCGGCACGGCCGTGCTCGTCGACCGGCGTCTCATCCGGCGGCTCACGGCCCCGCGCCGCGGCCCCTGGGTCACCGCCGACTCGGTGATCTCCGACCATCCGGCGGCCCAGCCGCGGTCGGCGTTCGACGGCGACCCCGCCACCGCCTGGATCGCCGATCCGGACGACCCCGCCCCCGCCTACCTGCTGCGCTGGCGCCGGCCGATCCGCGTCTCCACGGTCGCGCTGCGGCGGCCGCCCGGCGCGAGCGGCCCGGTGCGCGTCCGGGTCGAGGGGCGCGGCGGCCAGACCCGCGAGGCGGTGACCGACGCGCGGGGCCGGCTGACGTTCGCGCCGATGACGACGGACCGGCTCACCCTGACCTTCCCCCGGGACGGCCGCCTCCAGCCCGTCCAGATCAGCGAGGTGCAGATCCCGGGCCTGCGCCCGCTGCCCGACATCCGGGCCGTGCCGTTCGCCGCGGACTGCGGCTCGGGCCCGAAGCTGCGGCTCGGCGGCGCGACGGTGCGCACGCGGGTGGAGGGCACGCTCGGCGACGTTCTCGAAGGACGTCCGATGCGGTTCACCGCCTGCGAGGAGGTGACGCTCCAGGCCGGACTCAACCGCCTCGCCTCGGCGCCGTCCGACGCGTACCGGGTCGAGACGGTCGTCGTCGGCGACCCCGTCCCCTCGAACGGCGGCGAGGCGAACCGGCCCGTGCGGGTGCTCGACTGGTCGGCCGGGACGCGACGCGTCCAGGTCGACGCCGACCGCAGGTCGTTCCTCACCGTCAACGAGAACTTCAACGACGGCTGGCGGGCCGAGATCGCAGGCGCCGAGCTGAGACCCGTCCGGCTGGACGGCTGGAAGCAGGGGTGGGTCGTGCCCGCCGGGACGCACGGCGTCGTCCGGCTCACCTACGAGCCCGACCGCGCCCATCGCGCCTCGGTGGCGGGCGGGCTGGCCCTCCTGGCGCCGCTGCTCCTGCTCGCGCTGTGGCCCGCCCGCCGCAGGGCGGCGCCCGTCCCGCCGCCCCCCGGCGCGGGCTGGCCCGCCTGGACGGCGATCGCGCTCGCGGCGGCGCTGGGCGGCCTGATGTCCGGCCTGCCGGGGCTCGCCACGGCGGCGGCCGTCGCGCTGGTGTGCGGCTGGGCGCGCACCCGGGACGCCGCATACGCCCGGTTCATCGCCTCGCCCTGGGTGGCCGCCGCGCTGATGCTCGCGGGCACGGGCTGCCTGGTGGCCGCGCTCCAGCTGGACGCCCTCGCCAACCCGGCCTCGCCGTCCGGCGTCTTGGGCGGGCTGGTGCCGCAGCTGCTCGGCCTTGCGATCGTCGGACGCCTGGCCGTCGACCTGTGGCGGCCCGGGGCGCGCCGCCGCACGGGCGGCGCCGTGCGGATCAGCTGGGCGGCGCCGCCCGACCCGGCGGCCGATCCCGCGGATCCGGATCGGCGGCCGCCGCGAAGCGGCCGTCCTCCGCGCGCCGGGACGCCGTCGCCCGGTCGTCCGCCCGGCGACGGGCCGCCCGCCGCTCCCACGTCCGCGCCGCCCACTGGACCGGACGCTCCACCAGGTAATGGGTCGCCGTCGCCGCTGCGATGGTCGCCGCCAGCAGAAGCGGCAGATCGGGCAGAAGACCACCGTGGAACACCCGGTCGCGCCACTCGTACCAACCGACGATGATCAGCATCTGCCACAGGAACAGCCCGTAGGAGACGCGGCCGAGGAAGCGCATCACCGGATTGCCGAGCGCCGCGCCGATCGCGGCGTGCCCCGGCGGAGCCAGCGCCACCGGCGCCACGAACGCGACCGCGCACAGGCCGTACAGCACGAGGTCGAACAGCGAGGTCCACAGCGTGTCCGGCGTCCCCAGGTCGATCGGCCCCGTCACCGGCGTCGCGGCGATGACGTACAGCAGGGCGGCGCCGAGCCAGCACGCGCCCCACGCGTCGGCCACTGCGCGGCACACGCCCGCCACCGGCGCGGCCCCGGGGGAGCGCGCCCAGACCGTCACCACGGCGAGGGCCATGCCGATCGCGAACCAGACGAAGAACCGCGGCACCCACAGGCCCAGCAACGGACGCGGCTCCGGGACGAACATCGCCACCGTGTAGGCCACCGACACCAGCGCGTAGGCGGCGAGGCCGACCAGCAACCTGCGGGCGCGCGCGTCGACGTCCTGGGACGGGACGCGCCGCGCGTACCACCCCACCGCCGCCGCCGTCACCGGCAGAAGCGCGTACCAGGCGACCTCGACCGACAGGCTCCAGATCTGGCCGAGATGCGGCGGCCCCAGGCTCAGCCCCCACCACGGGTCCGGCAGGTAGGTGTGCGTCAGGGTGAGCAGGTACACCCATGTGCCGGTGTCGCGGATGTGGTCGTCGGCGACGAGCACCATGAAGCAGACGACCACCAGCCAGTAGGCGGGCAGGATCCGCAGCACGCGTTTGCGGAAATAGGTGCGTACGCGTGGGGCGGGGTGCCCGAGCAGCACCGCCGCCGCCCACGGGCGGTAGAGCAGCAGCCCGGACAGCGTGAAGAACAGCGGCACGCCCACCTGGCCGCCGTTGAACAGCCAGTAGTCGCCGATGACGCCGGACGTGCTGGCCACGTGGTAGAACACCACGACCAACGCCGCGACGGCGCGCACACCGTCGAGCGTGCCCTGCCGCCCCGAGATCTGCGGCAGGCCGTCGTCGCCCCCCGGGGGACTGGCCATCAGTTCGCCCCGTGGCGCCGACGCAGCACCAGCACCACATTCCACGACGCGAACTCACGCAGCCCTGGGACGCGGACGACGCCCTTGGCCCAGCTCGGGTGATAGCGCGGAATCACGTCCAGCACGTCCACGTCCCGTTGTGCACGCGCCCAGGTGAGCGCCTCTGCGACCGTCACCCGATGGAGGGTCTCGCCGAAACGGTTCTTGGGAGGTCGCCCGTACTTGCGTTCATACCGTCGCGCCGCCCGCTCGCCCCCCAGGTAGTGCCAGGGCGAGGTCTCATGCCCGCCCCAGGGCGACAGCCAGGGGGTGAACGCCAGATACACGACACCTCCGGGGCGCGTCACCCGGATCATCTCCGCGCCCATCCGCCACGGCTCACGCACGTGTTCCAGCACGTTGGACGACACGCACACATCGAAGGCGCCGTCTTGGAACGGCAACGCCATGGCGCTCCCCGCCAGCATGCAGCCCGCGGCGGACCCGAGCGCGGTCAGCTGCTCCACGTCGAGATCCACGCCGGCGCATCGGGCCCCCGCCGCGTGGAACTCGCGCGCGAGAAAACCCGTGCCCGTCCCCACGTCCAGGACCGTCGCCCCGTCGAGTCGCGCGTAGCCGCGCACCTGCTCGACCGTGTCGCGGGCAAGGAGGCGGTAGAAGTCGGCGGGGGCGTGCTGTTCGCGGCGGAAGGCGCGCAGCAGCCGTACCGAACGGGCCAGCGTGGCGCGGTGCGGACGGGGCGGCGTGCGCGTGTCGGGGCGGTCCTGCGAGGTCGAGGCAGGGGGGCGCTGCGCGGCGACCATGGCCGGAGCTTACCTGTCGGTAGCCTCCGGTCGCGGCGTCTCCTCAGTTCAGCGACCGAAGCCCGCGATTCGGTTCGCCCCAAATGGCGTTCCTGGTCGCGGTCTCTTGGACGGACGGTCCGACAGGTCCGGTAGGGTGACGCGCACCACGCCGGACGCGGCGGTCCTCCGGGAGGTGTACGTGCGACGACCGGTCGGCATGCTGCTCATCGGCTTGGGCGCGTTCTTCCTGGCCCTCGGCCCGCTGATCCGGCTCTACGTGGCCGACAAGGTCGTCCTCGCGCCCCTCAACCGGTACTCCGTGACGCGGCTGGAGGCGCGCAACGCGACGTACTTCGACACCTCCACCCTCAAGACCCGCACGGGCGCCACCCTGCTGGCCACCACCACCCTGCGCGGGGACGTGCGCGCCAACAACGGCAACGACCGGATCGCCGTCTGGGACTCCACGACCAACATCGTCGACACCGCAGACCCCGACCGGCCCCTCCAGCTCCAGAGCTACCGCATGGCCTTCGACCGCCGCACCGCCGAGCTGGTCAACTGCTGCGGCGCCAACGTCGACGGCGACGGCGGCGTCCGCATGTCCGGGTACGGGCTGCTGTTCCCGCTGACCGGGGTCGAGAAGGTCGACTATCCGTTCTTCGACATGACCACCCGGCGGCTGGCGCCGATGCGATACGACGGCGAGGACACGGTGCACGGCCTGAACGTCTACCGGTTCGTCCAGCACATCCCCACCACCAAGACCGCGTCGCTGGACACCGAGCTGCCCGGCCGCCTGCTCGGCCTCGGCGAGGACAGCCCGCCGCAGAAGGTGGACCGCTACACCCAGTCCACCAACACCGTCTGGGTGGACCCGCGCACCGGCATCCCGGTGCGGCACCGGCAGAACGTCTACAGCACCGTCCAGACGCCCGACGGCCGCGGCCGCATGGTCGCCGCGCAGGCCGACCTGATGACAATCGACCGCGACCAGAAGGCCCTGGTCGACCTGGCCAACACCACCGCGCTCAAGGCCGCCGCGGTGCGCCGCTACCTGCCCGTCGGCTCCCTGGCCGTCGGCCTGGGCCTGCTGGCGACGGGCGGGTGGCTCGCCCTGACCGCCGCCTCGCGCCGTCCGGCCCCGCCTCCGCCGCCCCGACGCCCCGACGGCCGCTTCACGACGAAGCCCTCCGCCCCCAAGGCGTCCGCCGGCGCCGCCGCCCGGTCCGCCGCGGGGCGGGCGGCCGGGTCCCCGTCACCGCGCGCTCCCGGCGCGTCCGCGAAGAAGAACCCGCCCGGCCCCCGGGTTCCGCCCGCCACCGACGCGCGTCCTCGCTGATACCTGTTCTAGACAACGCCGGCGAGGGATTCGCGTGGTCGACGACTTCAAATAGAACCCGTTGCAGTTTCCGGGTGCGGCACCTACTGTCGAGGCTGTGCGGACCCGAGTCACCGAGCTGTTCGGCATCGAGTACCCGATCTTCGCGTTCAGTCACTGCCGCGACGTCGTCGCGGCGGTGAGCCGCGCCGGCGGCATGGGCGTCCTCGGCGCCCTGTACTTCACCCCCGAGGAGCTCGAGATCGAGCTGTCGTGGATCGACGAGCACGTCGGCGGCCGGCCCTACGGCGTCGACGTCGTGATGCCCGCCAAGTACGAGGGCGCCGACCTGGGGGACGCGTCCGAGCTGCTCGCCCGGCTGCAGAGCATGATCCCGGAGCGGCACAAGAGGTTCGTGGAGGACCTGCTGGCCGAGCACGGCGTGGAGCCGCTCGGCGACGAGGGCGCGGGCAAGGCGCTGCTCGGCTGGACCGACGCGACCGGGCGTCCGCAGGTCGAGGTGGCCCTCCGGCATCCGATCGCGCTGCTCGCCAACGCCCTCGGCCCGCCGCCCGTCGACGTCGTCGAGCAGGCCCACGCGCACGGCGTGCAGGTCGCGGGCCTGGCCTCCAACGCCCGGCACGCCCGCAAGCAGGTCGAGGCCGGCGTCGACATCATCGTCGCCCAGGGCACCGAGGCGGGCGGCCACACCGGCGACGTGTCCACCATGGTGCTGGTCCCCGAGGTGGTCGACGCGGTGGGCGAGGACACCATCGTCCTGGCCGCCGGCGGCATCGGCCGCGGCCGCCAGGTCGCCGCGGGCATGGCGCTGGGCGCCGACGGCGTGTGGACCGGCTCCATCTGGCTGACCGTCGACGAGGCCGACACCCCGGAGAGGCAGCGTGACAAGCTCCTGCGGGCCACCTCCCGGGACACCGTCCGCTCCCGCTCCTGGACGGGCAAGCCCGCCCGCATGCTCAGGACCGCGTGGACCGAGGCGTGGGAGAGCGAGAAGTCGCCCGGCCCCCTGCCGATGCCGCTGCAGTTCATGCTGATCTCCGACGCCCTGCGCCGCATCAACCGGTCCGGCGACGGCGAGCTGGCCACCTTCCCCGTCGGGCAGATCGTCGGGTCGATGAACCAGGTGAAGCCCGCCGCCCAGGTCGTCTACGAGCTCATGTCCGAATACGTCGAGGCCATCGAACGCCTCAACGCCATCACCGCCGCCGACTGAGCGGGCGGCGGGGCGGGACCCGCCGCCCCGCCGCCCGTCGTGACCGCCGCCGGACGTCCCGGCGGCGGTCCTGTGTCTGCGGCCGCAGCCCCGGGCAGGAAGGCGGGGCGCGGGGCGGCGGCCGCGGCTCAGCGCTGGAAGGGGACGAGTTCGTAGCCGGACGGGGCGCGCATCACCCGCGCGCCCATGCCGTGCTCCAGCACCCACTGGTAGTCGTGGCCGGCGCAGCCGGGGTAGACGGCGAGGAAGCTGTACGGCTCGTCGCCGACGTTCACGCTGCGGTGCGCCCAGTGCGGCGGGATGTAGCCGATGACACCGGGGGCCATGTCGATCCACTCGGTCCGCTGCCCGTCGAACAGCAGCAGGCCGCCGACGCCGCTGAGACCGAGGTAGATCTCGCCCTGCGGGTTCGGGTGCTGGTGCCCCTTGGTCATGAAGAACTCCCCGCCGCAGGTGCCCGGCCGGATCGTCGTGATCGACTGGGGCAGCTCGCGGTCGATCTCCGGCACCGGGGACGAGGAGACCGTGTAGACGACCGGGTCGGCGTCGTCCTCCACGGCCCGCTTCCACTCGGTCCGGTCGGCGAACAGCCCTTCGAGGTCGGACATCCGGCGGGTGAGCACCGGACCGGCCGGATCGACGGTCGCGGCGGCGACGTCGAGGGTGATCCGCATCGGGCTGATCGGAGCTGTGGCGAACTCTGGCACGTGAGCCTCCGGGCGTGGGAGAGGTCGGGACGGCGGCCATCCTGCCCAGACGGCGCGCCCCGCGCAAGTAGAAATTTCTTCGATGCTACTTCACAGACGTGGAAGTTGTTGCGATACTGGCGTCGTCCCCGCCACCCGCCGGCACGTCCACGCCCGTCCCCTCCCGGCGCCGACCGTGGCGCTTCCCCAGAACGAGCGATTTCCCAGAACGAGCGATTCCTCAGAACGAGCGATTGAGGTAAACACCGATGAACTCCGTGTACGAGCCCGCCCCCGGCACCGCTCTGGAGGGCAAGGTCGCGCTGGTCACCGGCGCCGCGTCGGGAATCGGCGACGCGGTGAGCCGCATCTTCGCCGCCAACCGGTGCCGGGTCGCGCTCGTCGACGTCAACGGCGACCGCCTGGACGAGGTCGTCAAGGAGATCGCCGCCGCGGGCGGCGACTGCGCGGGCTTTCGCGCCGACGTCACCGACGAGGAGCAGGTCGAGGAGGTGTTCCGCGCCACCGTGGAGCGGTGGGGGCGGCTCGACCTGCTCGTCAACAGCGCCGGCCGCGACTCCCTGTCCCCGCCGGTCACCGAGGTGACGCTCGAGGAGTGGAACAAGACGATCGGCCCGAACCTCACCGCGGTGTTCCTGTGCTGCCGCGAGGCGTTCCGGATCATGCAGGAGCAGCCGACCGGCGGGCGCATCATCAACATGGGCTCGTCGTCGGCGCGCGTCGCCTCCGGACCGGGCCACAGCCCGTACCGGGCCTCCAAGCACGGGATGATGGGCCTGAGCAAGAACCTCCTGCTGGAGGGCAAGGAGAAGAACATCGGCGTCACCGTCATCAACCCCTCGCACGTCAAGACGCCGATGACCGAGATCATCGACCGGGGCCTGTACGACGGCGACATCCCCGCCTACCTCGAGGGGTGGCTGGACGAGAAGGAGATCGCCGAAGGGGTCCACGCCAGCTGCATCGAGGTCTCCAACGTCGCCGAGGTGGCGCTCTACGTGGCGACGCGGACGCCCGACGTGACCATCCCGACGATCTCGCTGTACCCGACCCACAAGATCCACCGCTACGGGATGGAGGTGTGACGCGATGAAGGCGGCAGTGCTGCGCGAGCAGGGCGTCATCGCCTTCACCGAGGTGCCGGAGCCGAGCCCGGTCGGCGACCGGTCGGTGCTCCTGCGGATCGGCGCCGTCGGCGTGTGCGGGTCCGACGTGCTGCGCTACGGCCGGGGCAAGGCCTACCGCTACCCGCTCGTCCTCGGCCACGAGTTCTCCGGGATCGTCGAGGAGGCCCCGGACGGCGGCAGGTTCTCCCCGGGCGACCGCGTCGCGGTCTTCCCCCTGCTCGCCGACCCGGACGACCCGTTCACCCGGATCGGGGAGCTCGCCCTCGGCCGGGGCTACGACTACTACGGCTCCCGCAGGGACGGCGCCATGAGCGAGCGCCTCCACGTGCCCGAGGCGAACCTCATCCCGGTGCCGCCGGACATGCCGCTCGTGCACGCCGCGATGGTGGAGCCCGCGGCCGTCGCGCTGCACGCCGTGCTGAAGTGCGACGTCCCCGCGTCCGGCACCGCCCTGGTCATCGGCGCCGGGCCGATCGGCGCGCTGGCCGCCCAGTGGCTGCGGCTGCTGGGGTGGACGCGCGTCCTGGTCGCCGAGGTCGACCCGCGCAAGCGCGAGGTGATGGCCGCGCTCGGGTTCGAGGTCGTCGACGCCTCCGGCGACACGGTGGCGGCGGTGCGCGACCTGACCGGCGGGCACGGCGTCGACTGCGCCGTGGAGGCGAGCGGGCTGCCGCTGACCCTGGTGCAGGCGCTGGAGGCCGTCGCGCCGCTCGGCACCGTCATCATGCTCGGCGACCTCAGCGGCGACGTCACCCTCCCGCAGCCGCTGGTGTCGTCTCTGCTGCGCCGCGAGGTCCGCATCCTGGGCACCTGGAACTCCAAGATCACCCCCGCCGGGCGCAGCGAGTGGGAGATGGTGGTCACCTGCCTCGGCCGCGGGCTGGAGGTCGCGCCGCTCATCAGCCACACCCCGTCGCTCGCGGACGCCGACGCGGTCTTCGACGACCTGGTCAACCGGCGGGTCTGGTACAACAAGGTCGTCTTCGCCGTGGCCGACGAGGCCCGCGCCGAGCTGGACCTCCCCGGCGTCGCGCCCGCCGCCGACCGCGCCGCGACCTGGCCGGGGAACGGGGCCCGCCGCTCGGGCGAGCCCCTGGGAGCCCGGCCATGAAGGCGGCGCGGTTCCACGGCCCCGGCGACGTCCGCCTGGACGAGGTGGAGACGCCCGCGCTGCAGGACGGCGACGTGCTCGTCCGCGTCCGCGCCGCGTCGATCTGCGGCACCGATCTGCGCATCCTCGAGCACGGGCACTTCAAGATCCCCGAGGGGCGGCCGCGGGTCCTCGGCCACGAGGTCAGCGGCGACATCGTCGAGGTGCGCGGCTCGGTCGAGGGGGTCGCGGTCGGCGACCGGGTCGCCGTGGCGCCCAACGTCGGCTGCGGCCGGTGCGAGATGTGCCGCGCCGGCCACAACCAGATGTGCCCGCGGTACGAGGCGTTCGGCGTCAGCATCGACGGCGGCTTCCAGGAGTACATGCGCGTCCCGGCCTTCGCGCTGCGGCGGGGGAACGTCTTCCGCCTGCCCGACGAGGTCGGCTACGCCGACGCGGCGCTCATCGAACCCTTCTCCTGCTGCTACAGCGGTCAGCGCAAGCTCGGCGTGGGATGCGAGGACGTCGTCCTGATCGTCGGGCCGGGCCCGATCGGCGCCTTCCACACGATGCTCGCGCGGCTGGCCGGCGCCCGGAAGATCATCGTGGCGGGGCGGTCCCGGGCCCGGCTGGAGGCGGTCCGCGGGCTCGGCGCCGACGTCGTGGTCGACGTCACCGCCGAGCGGCTCGCCGACGTCGTCATGGCCGAGACCGACGGCCGCGGCGTCGACGTCGCCATCACCGCCGTGTCGAGCGCCCAGGTGCAGGCCGAGACCGTCGACCTGCTCGCCGCGCACGGCCGGATCAACTTCTTCTCCGGCCTCGGCGGCGCGGAGCCGCCCCGGATCGACACCGACCGCGTGCACTACAAGGGCCTCCTCCTCACCGGGACCACGGGGGCCAGCAATGTCGACTACGGTCGGTCGCTCCGGCTGGTCCGCGACCGGAACCTTTCTTTGTCCTCGCTGGTCAGCGCCACGTTCCCGGTGGGGAAGATCGGGGACGCCCTGGCGCACGCGGCCTCGGGATCGGGGATGAAGACGATGATCGTCCCCGACGGGGCCGGGCTCGGGGACGGGCGCACTCCGACGGGAGCCAAGTGATGAAGAAGTACGTCATGGCGTTCGACTCCGGGACGACCGGCATCCGGGCGATCCTGTTCGACCGCGCCGGGCGGGTGGTCGCCATCGCCCAGCAGGAGTTCCCGCAGCTGTACCCGCAGCCGGGATGGGTGGAGCACAACCCGCTCGACATCTGGAACACCCAGATCACCGTCGCCAAGCAGGCCCTCGCCGACGCCGGGGCGAGCGCCGAGGAGGTCGCGGCCATCGGCGTGACCAACCAGCGCGAGACCGCGGTGGTGTGGGACCGCGACAACGGCGCCCCGATCATGAACGCCATCGTCTGGCAGGACCGGCGCACCGCCGGCTACTGCGACGAGCTGAAGGCCTCCGGGGATCTGGCGGACCACGTCCGGACGACCACCGGCCTGGTGATCGACTCCTACTTCTCCGCGACGAAGCTCACGTGGATGCTCGACCGGATCCCCGGCGCGCGGGAGCGGGCCAAGCGCGGGGAGCTGCTGTTCGGCACGATCGACAGCTGGCTGGTCTGGAACCTCACCGAGGGCCGCAGCCACGTCACCGACTACTCCAACGCGTCCCGGACCATGATGTTCGACATCAACCGGCTGGACTGGGACGACCGGCTGCTCGCGGAGTTCGACATCCCCCGCCGGATGCTGCCCGAGGTGCGGCCCACCAGCCAGGTGTACGGCCACACCGCCGAGTCGCTGTTCTTCGGCACCCGCATCCCGGTCGCCGCCGTCGTCGGCGACCAGCAGGGCTCGCTGTTCGGGCAGGCCTGCTTCTCGAAAGGCCAGGTCAAGGCGACGTACGGCACGGGCGCGTCGCTGCTGATGAACACGGGCGACCGGCCCGTGCTGTCCGACAGCGGTCTGCTCACCACCATCGCCTGGGGCCTGGACGGCCGCGTCGAGTACGCCCTCGAAGGCCTCATCTTCGTCTCCGCCGCGTCGGTCAAGTGGCTGCGCGACGAGCTCAGGCTGGTCTGGGACTCGGAGGACACCGAGTACGCGGCCCGGCGCGTCCCCGACACCATGGGCGTCTACTTCGTCCCCGCGTTCGTCGGGCTCGCCGCGCCCTACTGGGACGCCTACGCGCGGGGCGCCATCCTCGGGCTGACGCAGGGCGTCACCCGCAACCACATCATCCGCGCCACGCTCGAGGCCATCGCCTACCAGATCCGCGACGTCATCGGCTGCATGGAGAACGACAGCGGGATCTCCCCCCGCGAGCTGAGGGTCGACGGGGGCGCCGCCTGCAACAACTTCCTCATGCAGTTCCAGGCGGACATCCTCGGCGTTCCCGCGCTTCGTCCCACCGTCACCGAGTCCTCCGCCCGCGGCGCCGCGTTCCTGGCCGGCCTCGCCACCGGTTTCTGGAAGGACCAGCGGGAGCTCAGCGACTCGTTCGAGCTGGAGCGCCGCTTCGAGCCGTCGATGGACCAGGAGACCAGCGACCGCCTCTACGCCGGCTGGAAGAAGGCCGTGTCCCGCGTCGGCGACTGGGCGGAGCACTGATGGACGCGTCCGCCCGCCCGCCGCAACGGCCCGCCGCCCCGTCCAGGAAGGAGCCTTCGCCCGTGGCCGCCTACCGTCCCGCGACACGACCGACGATGTACTTCATCGGGGTCACCACACGCCGGTCGTCCATCATGAAGGTGTTCCCCGCCTGGGCGCAGGCCCTCGGCCTGGACGCCGAGATCAGCGGCATCGACCTGCCGATCGACCACACGCCCGACGGCTACCGCGAGGTCGTGGCGTTCATCAAGGACGATCCGCTGTCGCTCGGCGCGCTCGTCACCACCCACAAGCTCAACCTGTTCAAGGCGGCCCGCGACCTGTTCGACCGGGTCGGGGCGGACGCCGCGCTGCTCGACGAGGTCAGCGGCATCGCCAAGCGCGACGGTCTGCTGTGGGGGAACGCGATGGACCCGATCAGCAGCGGGCTGTCCCTGGAGGCGATCGTGCCGGACGGCTACTGGGCGCGCACCGGCGCCGAGCTGCTGCTCCTCGGCGCGGGCGGCTCCGCGCTCGCGCTCACGCTGTACCTGCACCGGCGGGCCGCGGAGGGCCGGGACGTGCCCTCCCGAGTGATCGTCACCAACCGGCGCCCGCACCGCCTGGAGGAGATGCGGGCCGTGCACCAGAAGATCGGCTTTGCCATCCCGGCGGACTACCACGTCGCGCCCACCCCCGAGCACAACGACGCCCAGGCGGGCGCGCTCAAGCCCGGGTCCCTCGTGGTCAACGCGACCGGTCTCGGGAAGGACCGGCCGGGCTCCCCGCTGACCGACGCCGCGACGTTCCCGGACGAGGGCATCGCGTGGGACTTCAACTACCGCGGCGACCTGCGGTTCCTCCGGCAGGCGCGGGACTCGGACCGCGGCGTGCGGGTGGAGAACGGCTGGACCTACTTCATCCACGGCTGGACGCGCGTCATCGCGGAGGTGTTCCGAATCGACATCCCGACGTCCGGACCCGAGTTCGACCGGCTGTCCGAGATCGCGCGGTCCGCGGCGCGGGCGGGAACCGCCTGACCGCCGGCACCGCCGCCGGACCGCCGGACCGGCGGCCCGGCGGGAGGAGGCATGGGGCGTGCCGGGCCGCGATGAAGTACCGTGCGTATCGCCTCGGCACGCCCTTCTCCACCATGCCGCCGGCGCCTTCGGGGGCGCGGGCGCCGTCGCTCCGGGACGGGCGGCGGCTCGCCGTGGAGGGCGCGGGGTGCGCAGGCGGAAGCGGCACGTGAACGTGTCGACGACAGTCGTCCACTAGGGACCGGAGTCGAAGATGACAGCCCAGGGCATCGAAGACGGCAATATTCTTCAGCGCATATCGAGCAAGTATCGATACCTGGCTCCGGCGCTCCGCCAGATCGCCGACCTCATCCTCGGCGACCCCGAAGAGTGTCAGACGATGACGATCACCCAGCTCGCGGCCGCCGCCGGGGTCGCCGAGTCGTCCGTGTCGAGGTTCGTCCGGGAATTCGGGCTGGTCGGCTACCAGGACCTGCGGCTGCGCGTCGCCGAGGCCGTGTTCCAGAGCCGCTCGAAGGGCGGCGAGGCGGGCGACCAGCAGGTGGTGTACGAGGGCATCACCCGGGACGACGACATCGCCACGATCATCGCCAAGATCGAGCGGAGCAGCCAGCACGCGGTCCGGCAGACCGCCGCGCGGGTGGACGTGGACGCCCTGACCCGGGCGGTGGACCTGATCGACCGCGCCGACAGCGTGATCTTCTGCTGCATGGGCTCGTCCGCGATCGCGGCCGAGAACGGCGTCATGCGCTTCATGCGCGCCGGGAAGAAGTGCATCTTCTTCCGCGACCAGAGCGGCCAGATCATGGCGGCGACCAACGCCACGGAGCGCGACGTCGTCATCGGCATCAGCGACTCCGGCCATACCACCGTGGTCGCCCAGGTGCTCCGGCTCGCCTCCGAGCACGGCGCCGCGACCATCGCCCTGACGTCGAACGAGAACTCCCCGGTCTGCGCGCACGCGGACGTGGTCCTCTACACCTCCAGCTCGGCCATCGGAGGCGGCCTCTACGGCGAGTCGGTCACGTCCAAGTGGGGGCAGATCCTCATCGTCGACATGCTCTATGCGGCGTTCGCCGCCCGCAACGCCGACGCGGCATTGGCGCATCTGGAAGAGACCTATACCGCGGCGATCCAGCACACGCGGTCCTGACGCGCACGGGGCCGGGCCGTCACCCTCGGCCCGAGCCCGTGAAGTACGCGTTCGCGGCGGGCAGGCCGCACAGACCGCGCTGCCGCGATCGACGCCGGGAGCGGCGCCTGATCTACGTCTTGTGCCGTCCCTTCTTGCGTCCGCCCCGTGCCCACTGGCGGCAGGCCTCGTCCAGTTCCCGCTGCTGTGTGCGGGCTTCACACGCGGCACACGCAGGCGCCGTTCGCCCTGCGCACCGCCGAAGGCTGTGCCGAGCGTGCCCGCGCATACCGGGCTTCACTTCCCGCCCTGATCGCCTTCTCAGGCGCGGCGACAGGGGCGCCGGCGCTTTGCTCGATGCCCCTCCGTCCTCGCCTGTCCGGAGGCGGAGACGCGCCTGACGGATGACCGCTCCGCAACGGGGCGAAGAGCCTCCCCGCGGGTCTTGACACCGCATGGGGCCGATGGAACGATCGCAGAAATAATTTCGAAGTCATGAATTCATGATCGAAATTACTTCTAACACCCACCCCCATGGAGTACCCGTGATCCGTCACCGTTCCGCCGCCCTGTCCGCCGTGGCGGCCGCCCTCGCCGTCGCCGGGTGCACGGCGACCACCACCGCCTCCGACAACGGCTCCGCAGCGGGCTCGTCGTCGAAGAAGCTCAAGGTGGGCATCACCGTCCAGACCTTCACCAATCCGTTCTTCGTCGCCGAGGCCGACGGGGCCAAGGCCGAAGTGGAGAGGCTGAACGGCCAGGCCTTCGTCGAGCAGGCCGACCAGAACGTCCAGAAGCAGTCCGACCAGATCGACGCGTTCATCCGCCGCCGCGTCGACGTGATCGTCGTCGACGCCGTGGACTCCAACGGCATCGGCCCGGCGGTCGCGCGGGCCAAGGCGGCGGGCATCACGGTGGTCGCCATCGACGTCGGCGCCGACGGCGCCGACGCCACCGTCACCACCGACAACGTGCAGGCCGGCCGGATCGCCTGCGAGCACCTCGGCGAGCGGGTGCGCAGCGGCCCGATCGCCATCCTCGACGGCACCAACATCACCGCGGTCAACGACCGGATCGAGGGGTGCCTCGCGGCGCTCAAGGCGTACCCCGACATCAAGGTGGTCGCCCGGCAGCGCGGTCTCAACAGCCGCGACTCCGCGCTGCCCATCGCGACCAACATGCTGACCGCCAACCCCGGCATCAAGGGGTTCTTCGCCATCAACGACCCCACCGCCGCCGGCGTCGAGCTCGCGGCCAAGCAGAAGGGCCGCACCGACGTGGTCATCGCGAGCGTCGACGGCGCGCGGGCGGCCGTGGAGTCGATCACGCGCGGCGGGCTCATCGGCTGCACGTCCGCGCAGGACCCGCGCGGCATGGGCGCCAAGGGCGCCGCGATCGGCATGCAGCTGGCCGCCGGCAAGCCGCCGAGCCAGACGACCGTCCTGGTCCCGGCGACGCTCGTCACCAAGGACAACGCCGCGTCGTACACGCCCTGGGGATGAGCGATGCCGGTCCGCACACCTGAGCCGCTCCGCACCGATGAGCCGCTCGTCCGGATGCGGGGCGTCACCAAGCGCTTCGGCGGATTCACCGCCGTCGACCACGCCGACCTGGACGTGCACGCCGGCGAGGTGCACGTCGTCGCCGGCGAGAACGGGGCCGGCAAGTCCACGCTGATGAAGACGCTCGCCGGCGTCCACGCGCTCGACTCCGGCCGCATCCTCCTCGACGGCGCGGCGGTGTCGATCCCCGACACGGCGACCGCGCGCCGGCACGGCATCGCGATGGTCCACCAGGAGCTCACCCTGGCCCCGACCCTCTCGGTCGCCGAGAACATCGTGCTCGGCCGCGAGCACCGGACCCGGACGGGGCTGTTCGCCCGGGCGCGGGCGCGCGACGAGGCCGCGCGGGTGCTGGCGACGCTCGGCGCGCGGTTCTCCGTCGACGCCGAGGTCGGGGAGCTGTCCACCGGCGAGCAGCAGCTGGTCGAGATCGGCCGGGCGGTCGCGGAGGGCGCCCGCGTCCTCATCTTCGACGAGCCGACCGCGGCGCTGTCGGCCCGCGAGGCGGCCGCCCTGCTCGACCTCGTGGAGTCGCTGCGCGCGTCCGGCATCGCCGTCCTCTACATCACCCACCGCATGGAGGAGATCCAGCGGCTGGCCGACCGCGTCACCGTGATGCGGGACGGCCGGGTGGTCGCCTCGCTGCGGCGCGAGGAGGCGACGCCGGAGGCGATCGTCACCCGCATGGTGGGACGGCCGATCGGCGCCCTGTACCGCCGGGCCCGTCCCCGGCCGCGCGACCAGGTCAGGCTGCGGGTGACCGGCCTGACCGACGGCGGGTACGTCCGGCCCGCCTCGTTCGAGGTCCGCGCCGGCGAGGTGCTCGGGATCGCCGGGATCGTGGGCGCGGGCCGCAGCGAACTGGTCCGCCTGATCTTCGGCGCCGACGCGGCCGCCTCCGGGAGCGTCGCCGTCGACGGCCGGCGGGTCGCCGTCCGCCGACCCGCCGACGCCATCGCGCACGGCATCGCGCTCGTGCCGGAGAGCCGCAAGGACCAGGGGCTCTTCCTCGACCTGTCGATCGCGGAGAACATCGCCCTGGCGGGCCTCACCCGCCGTCCCCCGAGGATGCTGCGGCCGGGGCGGCTGCGCGCGGCGGCCGGGCCGCTCGTCGCCAGGCTCGGCATCCGCTGCCGGAGCGTCGACCAGCCGGTGGGCCGCCTGTCCGGCGGGAACCAGCAGAAGACCGTCCTCGCCAAGTGGCTGTCGCTCGACCCGAAGGTGCTCATCCTCGACGAGCCCACCCGCGGCGTCGACATCGGCGCGAAGGCCGACATCTACGCGCTCATCGACGACATCGCCGCCCAGGGGGTCGCGATCGTCCTCGTCTCGTCCGAGCTCCCCGAGGTGCTCGGGCTCAGCGACCGCGTCCTGGTGATGCGCGAGGGACACATCGTCGCCGAACTGAGCGGCGACCTGCTCAAGGAGGACATCGTCATGCAGTACGCGACCGGTGCCGACACCGCTCCCGGGCGGCCCGCGGCATGAACGCGTCCAGGGGGGACAACGCCATGGAGACGCGCATGAAGACGCCCACGGACACGCCCATGGAGACGCCCGGGGAGACGGGGGCGGCGACGGCCGAGGGCGCGGACGCGCCGCGGCCCGGAACGCGGCGCCGCCGCCCGCCGCTGGGCTCGCAGCGGTTCGGCCTCGCGATCGCGTTCCTGCTGCTCGTCGCCGTGTTCGCCGCGGTCTCGCCGGAGTTCCGGACCCTCGGCAACTTCTTCGACGTGACCCGGCAGGTGGCCGTCACGGCGATCCTGGCGGCCGGCGCCACCCTGGTGATCCTCACCGGCGGCATCGACCTGTCCGTCGGCTCGCTGGTCGGCCTGACCGCGCTGGTGTCCGTCGCGGCCTCCGCGCACGGGCTGCCGCCCGTGGTCGCGCTGCTGCTCGCGGTCGCCGCCGGGGCGTTCGTCGGACTGGTCAACGGCGCCCTGATCGCGCGGGCCGGGCTGTCGGCGTTCGTCGTCACCCTCGCCGCCCTCACCTGGCTGCGCGGCGTCGTGTACGTCGGCACCAGCGGCGGCGCGGTGTTCACCAAGGACGCCTGGTTCGCCTTCTTCGGCCAGGGCGCGGTCGCCGGGGTCCCGATGCCCGCGCTGATCACGCTCGCCGTCTTCGCGGGCTGCGGCCTGCTGCTGCGCCGCTCGGTGTTCGGGCGGCACGTGGTCGCCGTCGGCGCGAACGCCGAGGCCGCCCGGCTGACCGGCGTGTCCGTGCCCAGGGTGCTCACCCGGGTCTATGTGATCAGCGGGGTGTGCGCGGGCATCGCGGGAGTGATCGTCGGCGCCCGCCTGCAGTCCGCCGTCCCGGACCTGGGCGGCGGCTACGAGCTGCAGGCGATCGCCGCGGTCGTGCTCGGCGGGACCAGCCTCAGCGGCGGCCGCGGCGGCATCGGCGGGACGCTCCTCGGCGCGATGCTCATCGCCGTGCTCGTCAACGGCATGACGCTGCTCAACGTGTCGTCGTACTACCAGCTGATCATCCAGGGCGCGGTCATCGTCGCCGCGATCGCGCTCGACCGACTGCGGCTGCGCGACGGCCGGTAGCCGCCGGCGCCCAGCCGCCCGGGCATCCGAGGCCGCACGGTCTCGGATGCCCTTTCCATGCGCGGCGGCGCCCCGCGCGCGACGGGCCGCTGTGATCATCTGCCGTGGTAGACCGGGGGGCGCTTCTCGCGGAAGGCCCGGGCGCCCTCCTTGGCGTCCTCGGAGCCGATGACGGGCCAGCCGAGCTCGTCGGAGACCTTCAGGGCCGCAGGCTCGGGCAGGTGCTCGGTCTCGCGGTAGACGCGCAGGATCGCCTGCACGGCGAGCGGGCCGCAGGCGGCGACCTGGTCGGCGAGCTCGCGGGCGGCGGCCAGGGCGCCGCCGGACGGGACGACCTTGTTGACCAGGCCCATGGCGAGCGCCTCCTGCGCGGTGACGGAGCGGCCCGTCAGCAGGAGGTCCATGGCGTTGGCGTAGCCGATCTGGCGGGGCAGGCGCACCACCGAGCCGCCCATGGGGAACAGGGCGCGGCGGGCCTCGTACAGGCCGAGGACGGCGTCCTCGGCGGCCACGCGCAGGTCGGTGCCGACGAGCAGTTCGGTGCCGCCGGCGACGGCGTAGCCCTCGACGGCGGCGATCAGGGGTTTGGTGGGCCGGCCGTCGCGCAGCAGGCCCTTCCAGTGGAAGTCGGGGATCCGCCGCATGCGCTCGGCGACGCGCGGGTCGGACGGCGGCGCGCCCATCGCCTTCAGGTCGGCGCCCGAGCAGAAGTGGCCGTCCGCGCCGGTGAGGATGCCGACGCGGACCTCGGGGGTCGCGGAGATGTAGGCCCAGGCCTCGGCCAGGCCGACGAGCATGGCCGAGCTGAGCGCGTTGCGCGCCTCGGGGCGGTTCATCGTGACGGTCACGACGTGGCCGTCCTGCTCGACCGTGCAGTGCTCGGTGGAGATGGGCAGCATGGTTCCTCCTAAACGAGAACGGATTCTAGTAACAAGATCGGTCTACTGACAGGGCTTGTCGGGACAAATGAGAACGTGATCTACTTTTTTCGCCGGGCCTTCGCGTCCGGAGCGGACCGAAGCGATCGCCGAGGGAGAGCCGATGGGATCGTTGGGCTTCTGGCGGCTGGCGCAGGCCGATCCCGGGTGGATCGCGGCCGTCGACCCGGACGGCGCCGAGCACACCGCCGGCGAGCTGCTGGCCCGCGCGAACCGGCTCGTCCACGGGCTGCGCGGGCTGGGGCTGGAGAAGGGCGACGGCGTGTGCGGGCTGATGCCCAACGGCGTGGACGGCCTGGTCCTCTACCTGGCGGCGCTGCAGGCGGGCTGGTACTACACGCCCATCAACTGGCATCTGACCGGCCCGGAGATCGGGTACATCGTGGCCGACAGCGAGGCCAAGGCGTTCTTCGTCCACCCCAGGTACGCCCGGGAGGGCGCGCGGGCCGCCGAGGAGGCCGGGCTCGATCCGCACCGCAGGTTCGCCTTCGGCGACGTGCCGGGGTTCCGGCCGTACGAGGAACTGGTGGACGGGCAGCCGGACACCTTGCCGGAGGGGCGCAGCAACGGCGCCACCATGCACTACACGTCCGGGACGACCGGTCGCCCCAAAGGGGTGCGGCGTCCACTGGCGGGGATCGATCCCGATGACAGCTGCGAACTGCAGACTTTCCTGCTCACGCTGTTCGGCATGACACCGGGGCGTCCCGCCGGGGGGTCGCCGCAGGCGCACCTGGTGACGTCGCCCAACTACCACACCGCCGTCACCCAGTTCGGCGGCACGTCCCTGCACATGGGGCACACGCTGGTCTACATGGACCGGTGGGACGCCGAGGAGTGCCTGCGTCTCATCGAGAAATACGCGATCACGAGCACGCACATGGTGCCGACGCACTTCAAGCGGCTGCTGTCGCTGCCCGAGGAGGTGCGCGAGCGGTACGACGTGTCCTCCATGAAATGGGCGATCCACGCGGCCGCGCCGTGCCCGGTGCCGCTCAAACAGCAGATGCTCGACTGGTGGGGCGACTGCATCTGGGAGTACTACGCGGCCACCGAGGGCGGCGGGACGATCGCCAGCCCGGAGGACTGGCGCAAGCACCCGGGAACCGTCGGCAAGGCGTGGCCGATCACCGAGCTGCTGATCGTGGACGACGACGGCACCGAGGTCCCGCCCGGCACCCCCGGCACGATCTACATGAAGATGACCGGGGTCGACTTCGAGTACAAGGGCGACCGGGAGAAGACCGAGAGGAACCGCCTGCGCGGCTTCTTCACCGTCGGCGACATCGGGTATCTGACCGAGGACGGCTTCCTGTTCCTGTCCGACCGCAAGACCGACCTGATCATCTCGGGCGGCGCCAACATCTACCCGGCCGAGATCGAGAACGAGATCATCCTGCATCCGAAGGTCGCCGACGTGGCCGTCTTCGGCGTCCCGGACGAGGAGTGGGGCGAGCAGATCAAGGCGGTCGTCGAGCCGGCCGCGGGCGTGCGGCCCGGGCCGGAGCTGGCCGCGGAGATCCTGGCGTCCCTGGAAGGGCGGCTGGCGAAGATGAAGTGGCCCAAGTCGATCGACTTCATCGACGCGATGCCGCGCGACCCCAACGGCAAGCTGCTCAAGCGCAAGCTGCGCGACCCGTATTGGGAGGGACGCGGCGGTGTCATCTGAACCCAACCACGTCGTCGAGTTCCCCGGCGGGTACACCCGGTCGGTGGGGCCGGTCATCGGACGGTTCCTGACCGAGCTGCGCGACGGCCGCCTGGTGGGGGTGCGGACCGCGGACGGCCGGGTGCTGGTCCCGCCGACCGAGTACGACCCGGAGACCGGCGAGGCCGTGACCGGCGAGTTCGTCGAGGTGGGCCCGGCGGGCACGGTCACGAGCTGGTCGTGGGTGCCGCGGCCGCGCCCCGCGCACCCGCTCGACCGCCCGTTCGCGTGGGCGCTGATCCGGCCGGACGGCGCCGACACCGCTTTGCTGCACGCGCTGGACCTGGGGGAGTTCGAGGAGGGCGCCGACCCGCCCCGCTACCTCAAGGCGGGCCTGCGCGTGCGGCCCAAGTGGCGGGCGGAGCGCACCGGCGGGATCGGCGACATCGCATGCTTCCGGCCCGAGGTCACGATGATCAACGCGCCGACGCGGCTGGAGTACCGGCTGCGCGGCGGCCGCGCCCTCGACCGCTTCCTCGCCGGCATCGCCGAGGGCCGCATCCTCGGCCACCGGTGCCCGGTGTGCGGCCAGGTCATCGTCCCGATGAAGGGGCTGTGCCCGCGCGACGGCGTGCCGACCTCCGAGGAGGTGGAGGTCGCCGACACCGGCACGGTCACCACGTTCGCCGTCAACAACCTGCCCGACCCGCGCGCCCCGGACGTGCCGTTCGTGTCGGCCTACGTCCTGCTGGACGGCGCCGACCTCACGATGCTCGCGCTCGTCGCCGGGATCCCCGCCGACCAGGTGCGCATCGGCATGCGCGTCAAGGCCGTGTGGCGGCCGCGGGAGGAGTGGGGCCCGACCCTGGACAACATCAAGTGGTTCGAGCCCCTCGACGAGCCCGACGTCCTCTTCGAACGCATCAAGGACTACGTATGAGCCGCCGGGCGGAGGCGAGGCCATGAACCGGGACATCGCCGTCGTCGCGTTCGCGCAGACGCGGCACTCCGCGCAGGACGACGGGCTGACCGAGGTGGAGATGCTGGCGCCCGTCATCGGCGAGATCAAGGAGCGGACCGGGCTGACGCGGTTCGGCTTCACCTGCTCGGGGTCGTGCGACTACCTGGCGGGCACGCCGTTCTCGTTCGTGTCGGCGCTGGACGCGGTGGGCGCGTGGCCGCCCATCTCCGAGAGCCACGTGGAGATGGACGCGGCGTGGGCGCTGTACGAGGCGTGGGTGCGGCTGCGGCACGGCGACGTCGACACCGCGCTGGTGTACGGGTTCGGCAAGGGCAGCCAGGGCGCGCTGCGGGAGATCTTCACCCAGCAGCTCGACCCGTACTACCTGGCGCCGCTCGGCGTCGACCCGGTGTCGCTGGCGGCGCTGCAGGCCCGCGCGTACCTGGACCGGGCGGGCGTCAAGGAGGACGACCTGCGGGCGGTGGCCGCCCGGTCGCGCGCGGCGGGCCGCGCCAACCCGTACGCGCTGCACCTGCCCGACCCGGACGACGAAGGCTACGAGGTCGCGCCGCTGCGCCCGTCCGACATCGCGCCCGTCGCCGACGGCGCCGCGGCGATCGTGCTGGCCGCCGGCGACACCGCCCGCGAGCTGTGCGAACGCCCCGCATGGATCAGCGGCGTCGACCATCGCGCCGAGGCGCACGCGCCGGGGGCGCGCGACCTGACCCGGTCGGAGTCGACGCGGATCGCCGCCCGCAAAGCGGGGGCGGACCGCGTCGAGGTCGCCGAGCTGCACGCGCGGTACAGCCACGAGGAGCTGATCCTGCGCGAGGCGCTCGGACTGGACGAGTCGGTGTCGGTGAACCCGTCCGGCGGGCCCCTGTCCGCCGATCCGGTGATGGCGACGGGGCTCATCCGCATCGGCGAGGCGGCCGCGCGGATCCACGACGGGACGGCCACGCGCGCGCTCGCCCACGCCGCGTCCGGCCCGTGCCTGCAGCAGAACCTCGTGTGCGTCCTGTCGGGAGAGAGCGATGGGTGAGCCGTGCGCCGTCATCGGGGTGGGGCAGACCGCGTACCGGACCAGGCGGCGGGACGTGTCGATCGCCGGGCTCGTCCGTGAGGCCGCGGCGCGCGCGTTGGAGGACGCCGGGCTGACCTGGAAGGACATCGACGCGGTCGTCATCGGCAAGGCGCCCGACCTGTTCGAGGGCGTGGTGATGCCCGAGGCGTACCTGGCGGACGCGCTGGGCGCCCGCGGCAAGCCCGTCATGCGGGTGCACACGGCGGGATCGGTGGGCGGCAGCACCGCGATCGTCGCGGCGAGCCTGATCCAGGCCGGGGTGCACGACCGGGTCCTCACGGTGGCGTGGGAGAAGCAGTCGGAGTCCAACGCCACGTGGGCGCTGACGGTGAGCGGTCCGTTCTCCACGTCTCTGGTGGTGGGCGCGGGCGGCTACTTCGCCCCGCACATCCGGGCGTACATGCGGCGGTCTGGAGCCCCCGCCCACATCGGCACGCTCGTCGCCGTCAAGGACCGGCTCAACGCGCTGAAGAACCCGTACGCGCACCTGAAGATCCCGGGCATCTCGCGGGAGATGGTCGAGTCCACGCCGATGCTGTGGGAGCCGATCCGCTACCTGGAGACCTGCCCGTCGTCCGACGGGGCGTGCGCGATGGTGCTGGCCGGGGAGCGGGCGGCGCGGCGGGCGCCGCACCCGCCCGCCTGGGTGCACGGCACCGCGATGCGCTCCGAGCCGATCTTCTTCGCCGGGCGCGACGCGGTGAACCCGCGGGCCGGCCGGGACTGCGCCGCCGACGTCTACCGGCAGGCCGGGATCACCGATCCGCGCCGCGAGATCGACGTGGCCGAGGTCTACGTGCCGTTCTCCTGGTACGAGCCGATGTGGCTGGAGAACCTCGGCTTCTGCGGGGAGGGCGAGGGCTGGAAGCTCACCGAGTCCGGCGCGACCGCGCTGGACGGCGACATCCCCTGGAACGCCTCGGGCGGCGTGCTGTCGTCCAACCCGATCGGCGCGTCCGGGATGATCCGGTTCGCCGAGGCGGCGCTGCAGGTGCGCGGCATGGCCGGGGAGCACCAGGTGGACGGCGCGCGGCGGGCCCTCGGGCACGCCTACGGCGGCGGCGCCCAGTTCTTCTCGATGTGGATCGTCGGCTCCGACAAGCCCTGACCTCCTACGACCCCAGGCCCCCGACGACCGAACCGCCCCGCGGGAGGCGCCCCGATGGAGTTCAACCACGCCGATCTGTTCGAGGGCATCGCCGACGCGATCGGGGAGCGCGTCGCGCTGGTGTGCGCCGGGCCCGACGGGGACGGGCCCCGCCTGACGTACGCCGAGCTGGACGCGCACGCCAACCGGCTCGCCCACCACCTGGAGGCGGCCGGGGTGCGGGCCGGGCAGCACGTGGCCGTCCAGCTCTACAACTGCCTGGAGTACGCGGCCGCGATCCTGGCCGCGCTGAAGATCCGCGCCGTGCCGATCAACGTCAACTACCGGTACGTGGAGAGCGAGCTGCGCTACCTCTACCGGGACTCCGACGCGGCGGCGCTGCTGTACGACGTGGAGTTCGAGGAGCGGGTGGCGGCGGCCGCCCCGGCGGCGCCGCGGCTGCGCCATCTCATCGCCGTCGGCGGCCCGCCCGGCATCCCGGGCGCCGTGGCCTACGACGAGGCGCTGCGCGGCCGGCCCGCGACCCGCGGGTTCCCGCCGCGGTCGGCCGACGACACCTACATCATCTACACCGGCGGCACGACCGGCATGCCCAAGGGCGTCATGTGGGGCATGAAGGACCTGCTGCTGGCTTTCTACAACCCCACGCTGCCGCGTCCGGAGCGCCCCGAGGACGTGGTGGAGCAGGCCCGGTCCGGCGGCCCGCTGGTGATGATGCCGGTGGCGCCGCTGATGCACGGCGCCGCGCAGATGGCCACGTTCATCGGCTGGTTCATGGGGGCCACCATCGTCTACCTGCGGCGGTTCGACCCGGACGCGGTGTGGCGGACGATCGAGCGGCAGAGGGTGAACTCGCTGACCGTCACCGGCGACGCGATGGCCCGGCCCATGGCCGACGCGCTGGCGCGCGGGTCGTACGACACCTCGTCGCTGCTGGTGTTCGTGTCGACCGGGGCGATCCTGACCGGCGCGGTGCGCGACCGCCTCGGCGAGCTGCTGCCCGGCGTCGCCATCATGGACCGGTTCGGCTCCACCGAGTCGGGGTCGACCGCGGAGGCGGTCGCGGGGTCCGCGCCGGAGAAGGGGCTGCGGTTCGCGGCGGACGTGGACGACGTGGCGGTGCTGGACGAGCGGCTCGAACCCGTCAAGCCCGGCTCCGGCGTCATCGGCCAGGTCGCGCGCACCGGGCACATCGCGCGCGGCTACTACAAGGACCCGGAGAAGACCGCCCGCACGTTCCCGGTCGTGAACGGCAGGCGGTGGCTGCTGACCGGCGACATCGCCACCGTGGAGGAGGACGGCAGCATCACGGTGTTCGGGCGCGGCTCGCAGGTCATCAACACCGGCGGGGAGAAGGTGTTCCCGGAGGAGGTCGAGGCCGTCCTCAAGGGCCATCCCAAGGTGTTCGACGCGGTCGTCACCGGGGTCCCGGACGAACGCTGGGGCAGCCGCGTCGCCGCCGTCGTCCAGCCCTACGGGGACGCGGCCCCGACCCCCGAAGAGCTCGACGCGCACTGCCGCGCGAACCTGTCCGGCTACAAGGTGCCGCGCACGTACGCGTTCGTCGCCGAGGTGAAGCGGTCGCCCGCGGGCAAGGCCGACTACCGCTGGGCCAGGCGGATCGCCGAGGAGGCCGGGCGGCGGACGTGACGCGGCCGACGCGCCGCCCCCTGCGACGGTGATCCGCGGAGCCACTAGGATGGCGTCGCGGACGCGGCTCCGAGCAAGAGTCTCTCGCTGTGCGAGATTTCCGTTGGATGGGGTGAAGGCGTGTCGAGCCCGGAGCGGGAGCGGCTGGAGCGCGAACTGGCGGAGGCCACCCGGCGCAGCACGATGTGGACGGTGCTGCTGCACCACGCCACCGCCTCCAGGGCGGGGCTGAACGTCACCGACGCGCAGGCCATCAACGCGCTCCTGCTGGACGGCCCGCAGACCCCCGGGCAGCTCGCCCAGCTCATGGGCATCACCACCGGGGGCGCGATCACCGCCGTCATCGACCGGCTGGAGAAGGCCGGCTTCGTCAAGCGGACCCGCGACCCCGACGACCGCCGCCGCGTCATCGTCGAGCCGGTGCCGCAGAACGTGGCGCGGCTCGCCCGCTACTTCGAGCCCATCGCCCGCGTGTTCGGCGAACGCGTCGCCTCCCTGTCCGACGAGCAGCTGCGCTTCCTGCTCGACTGGGCCCGCGGCATGAACGCGGTCGTGCCCGCCGTCGTCGACGAGATCCGCCGTCTGGAGGACTAGGACCCCGGGGACCCCTTGGGGACTAGGGCGCGGCCGGGCCGGCGATGCGGCCGCGCAGCAGGTCCATCAGCGTGGCGTGCACGTCCTGGAGCGGGCGGCCCGGCTCCAGCGTGCGCCAGTGCAGCGCGACCGTGAGCACCATGCCGAACACGGCGGCCGCGGCCGTCTCGACGTCCAGGTCGGCGCGCAGCTCCCCGGCGGCCACGGCCGCGCGCAGCACGTCCGCGACGACCTCGATGGCGCGTTCGCGGATCAGCAGGGCGGCCTGGTGCCAGGCGCCGCCGCCCGACCGCCACGCCTCGGCGATCAGCAGCCGGGCGAACGACTCGTGCTCGCCGATGAACGCCAGCTCCGCGCCGACCACCGCCTCCAGCGCCGCCAGCGGCGGCCGGCCCGCGGCGGCCTCGCGCAGGCAGGCGCCCAGCCGGTCCACGCCGTAGTCGAGCAGCGCCGAGAACAGCGCGGCCTTGCTGCCGAAGTTGTAGTAGACGGTGCCCTTGGCGACCCCGGCGCGCTCGGCGATCTGGTCGACGGTGGTCGCGGTGAACCCGTGCTCGGCGATCAGCTCGACCGCCGCGGTGAACAGCCGCTCCCGGGTCGCCGTCCGGCCCATCGCTCACGCTCCCGCCTGTCGTCCACCGCGTCACAGCTTCAGCGCCGGGTGCAGCCGCGCGACCGTCCACACCCGGTTGTGCCGCGCGGCCAGGGCGGTCAGCGCCAGACCCCCGGCCAGGAACACCGCGAGCACGGCACCACCCTGCCACACCGCGGCCGGGTCGCCGCCCGCGATCAGGTGCCGGACGGCGCGCACCGCCCACGACATCGGCAGGCACGGCTGGACCGCCTGGAAGAACGCCGGGCTGGTCTCGATCGGGTACGTGCCCGCGGCCGAGGTGAGCTGGAGCATCAGCAGCGCCAGCGCGACGATCCTGCCGGCCGGGCCGAAGCGGGCGTTCACCCCCTGGATCACGGCGAGGAACGCCGCCGACGTCAGCGCCAGGAACGCCACCAGACCCGGCCAGTGCTCGGCGTGCAGGCCCAGGCCGAAGCGCAGCACCGCCAGGACGACGCCGACCTGCGCCACGCCGATCGCCACGGCGGGCAGCCATCCGGCGAGCGCCACTCGCCAGCCGGGCGCCGTGCCCGCCAGCGCGCGCGGGTTCAGCGGACGCAGCAGCATGTAGACGACCATGCCGCCCACCCACAGCGACAGCGGCACGAAGAACGGCGCGAAACCGGTGCCGTAGTTGGCGACCTTGTTGTCGTGGGCGCTGGCCAGGCGCACCGGGCTGCTCATCATCTCGGCGCGTGCCTGCCGCTCGTCCTTCCCGTACGCCGGGACGCGCCCGGCGCCCTCCTCCAGCCCGTCCGCCAGCCGGCGGCCGCCGTCGGAGATCTGCGCCAGGGCCGTGGCGAGGTCCACGGCGCCGCCGGAGAGCCGGCCGAGGCCCGACCGCAGCTCGCCCGCGCCGTCCGACAGCGCGCCCAGCCCGCCGGTCAGCTCGGACGCGCCCGACAGCAGCCGGCCCGTGCCGGCGTTCACCCGCGCCGCGCCCGCCGCGGCCTGTGCGGCGCCCCGGCCGAGGCGGTCCACGTCCCGCCGCGCCTTCTCGACCCGGTCGGCGAGGCGCGGCGCGTCGGCTGCGATCTTGCGTGCCGCCCGCTCCGCGGAACGGGCCTGCGCCGCGACCCTGCGCAGGTCGCCGGTGTGCGCGCGGACGTAGGCGTCGACCTGCCGGGCCACGGCCACGACGTCGCGGGCCGCCCGCCGCAGCTCCCGCCGGGTCTGCGCGGGGATCTCGGTGTGCCGGGCGAGCATCCGCTCCACCTCCGCCTGCGCCCGCTCGGCCCGGCGGACGGCCTGGCCCGTCCGGGCGGGAAGCGCGTCGGCGGCGTCGGCGAGGGCGTCGGCGGCCTCCGCCACCGCCAGGGCGTCCCGCCGGATCCGCGGGGCGTTCTCGCGCAGCAGCGGGACGGCCGCGTCCGCGGCCTCGTCGACGCGCGCGACGAGCTGCTGCACGCCCGCGTTGAGGCGCCGGTTCCCCTCGGCGAGCCGCCGGGTGCCGTCGTGCAGCGTGTCCAGGCCGGACGTCAGCCGGCGGCTGCCGGAGTGCGCCCGGCCGATGCCGTTCTCGAGCCGCCCGGCGCCCCGCCGGGCCTCGCGTGCTCCGGCGGCGAGCCGGTCCGCGCCCTGCCCGGCGCGGCCCGCGCCGTCGGCGAGCCGTCCCGCGCCGTCGGCGGCCTTGCCCAGCTCGCCGTGCAGCCTCCCGAACGAGATGAAGATCTGGTCGAGGTAGCCGCGGGTGGCCTTCGCGCCCGCCGCCGCGCTGATCTCCTTGAACGCCGCCTCGGCGAGGGAGCCGATCACGTAGTTGTTGGCGTCGTTGAGCCGGAGCCGCAGCTGCGCGGCCGCGGGGGCGCCGTCCCGGGACGGCGAGGCGATCCGCGCGCTGAAGTCGGACGGGATCGTGAGGGCCATGTAGTAGCGGCCCGACCGGACGCCCTCGCGCGCCTCGCGAGCGTCCACGGTGCGCCAGTCGAACACCTTCCGCCTCTTCAACTCGGCGGCGAGGTCGGCGCCCGCGTGCACGGTCTGGTCGCCGGCGCCGTTCGTCCCGTCACCGGCCTGGGCGGGCTTGTCCTCGACCACCAGCGCGACCGGAACGTGGCTGAGCCGCGCGTACGGATCCCAGAAGGACCAAAGGTAAAGCCCTGAGTAGAGCAGCGGCAGCAGCACGAGCGCGGCGAGCGCCACCCGGGTCGGCCGGTTGCGTCGGAAGCGGCGCAGCTCCAAGCCGGCCGTCGACACGGAGGGCAGCCTCATCGCCGGGCCTCCCCGTCGTCGTCCGAGAGCGGGACGCGCTGGGCCGTCCCGTCGGCGGGGGCCGCGTCATGGCAGGTCGCGATCACCGTGACGCCCGTGTCGGCGATCGCGCGCAGCCGCCGCCACAGCGCGCTCCGCCGTTCGGACGGCAGCCCCTCGTCGACGTCGTCCAGCAGCAGCAGCTCCGGCTCGCCGACGAGCGCGAGCGCGGCGCCGAGCAGGCAGGTCTCCTCGGGGGTCAGGTCGCCGGCGAGCGTGCGCGGGTCGACGTCCAGGCCGACGCGCTCCACCGCCCGCCTGATCCGGGCGTCCCGCCCGCGCCGCCGGCCCCACAGCCCTTCGCGCAGGTCGAGCGCCTCGCTGACGTGCTCCCGGACGGTCAGCGCGGGATCGAGCTCGTTGACGCCCGCCATCACGCCCAGCGCCGCCCGCCGCCGCACGTCGCGCGGGCGGCGCGGCCGACCGCCGAACAGGACCGTGCCCGACGTGGGCTTCATCCGTCCGCCGAGGGTGAGCAGCAGGGACGTGCGCCCCGAGCCCGCGGCCCCCGCGACGGCGGCCAGCCCGCCCGCCGGGACCGTCAGGTCCACGTCGCGGAACACCCAGCCGCGCGGTCCGCGCACCGACAGGCCGCGGGCCTCGACGGCGAGCCCCCCGCCCGAGGGGGTGGCGGTCGGCTCCGATGTCATGGCGGCGTCCTCCGCAATTTGAACTGACCAGTCAGTGCAAATTTAGCGTCGGATGCCGCCCGCTCCGTCCCGTCCGCCCGGTGAGACCGGCCACACCGCCCGACGCGTGGTCTCCGACCTGCGGGTATGGGACGCGGACAGGCAGAGGAGGGATGGACATGGCGCAGGACAAGCCGCGCGAGGGCGACCGGGTCTCCTGGCGCAGCCACGGCGGCGAGGCCCACGGCGAGGTCGAGCGCGAGATCACCGAACGGACCGAGGCGGCCGGGCGGACGGTCGCGGCGTCCCCGGAGGAGCCGCAGTACGAGGTCCGCAGCGACGCGTCCGGGCGCACCGCCGTGCACAAGCCCGAGGCGCTGGAGAAAGAGGACTGACCGCGACGGGCGGACGCGCCGCGGAGCCGCCGGCCGCTCCGCGACGCGTCGGCGCGCGATGTGCGGGTTCGAGGAGCGTCAGCCCTGGTCGGCGCGGGTGTAGGTGAGGGCGAAGTCGAGGTCCCAGGCCGTTCCGTCCGCGGAGACCTCCCAGCGGGCGTCGATGGCGGCGCCGTCGGGGCTGAGCGTCCCGGTGAAGCGCTGGTGGAAGCCGGGGGCGTCGCGCCAGATCCGCCAGACGCCGTCGGCGAACGTCATCCGGTAGACGCGGTGCACGCCGCGGGCGTCGGCGTACAGCATGGCGAACTCGCCGGTGGCGTCGTCGAGCCCGATGAGCGCCGTGGTGGGGAAGGGGGAGTTGTCGCGCCACCCTTGGGGCGCGGCGGCCGGGATCTCGGGGATGTCGGAGTACTGGCGCAGGTAGGCGCCGCCGTCCTGCCAGGTGAACTCGGTCCGCGCGGCGCACCCGGCGCCGAGGCCCTCGACGTGCAGGCGGATCGTCCAGCTGCCGACGAGCGGTTCGAGGCGTGCGAGTGCGTTCGCGCCGGCCGCGGGCGCGCCGGTCTTGTGAGTGTCGGTCATGTGAATGCCGACCGCCGAGCGCCGCCGGATTCATCGCACGCGGCGGTGCTCCCGCCGCCGGGGGGAGGCGGCGGGAGCACCGGGGGGAGGAGACGAGCGCGTCAGCGGGCCTGCTCGACCTTGGCCTCGATCTTGGCCTGGGCCGCGCGGAGCTTGGTCAGGCTGTTGATGGCCGTCGGCTCGCTGTAGCCGCGGAACTTGGCCATCGTCTCGAACACGGCGGTGTTCGTCCCCGCCTTGGCGGGCAGGCCCGCGCGGAAGTCGGCGATGCCGTTGAGCAGCCCCCACGGGCCGCAGCCCGTCGACTTCGGCACGCTGAAGGCGTTGTCGACGACCGTGGAGGTGAACACGGTCGGGTCGTCCGGGTGCGGTTCGATGCCCCGGCCGGTGATGGGCTTGTTGGGCGGGGGCGGGTTGGTCGTCCCGAACGTCAGGTTCAGCGTGATCGGGTCGCTGTCCGAGCCGACGTAGCAGGTGTCGCCGAGCAGCGGATTGATGTTCTTGATCTTCATGTGCATCCGGTAGGCGACGTTCGGGTCGTCCACCGGGCTGACCTCGGGGTCCCTGGCCAGCTGCGCCTGCGCGTACAGCTCCAGGAACGGCAGCACGTCGGTGCCGGGGATGCCCAGCACCCCGCCCGCCACCTTCAGCGGCTCGCCCTTGAGCGGCCGGAAGACGAACGACTGCTCCAGCGTCACCGGGTCGAAGCCGTTGGCGTAGGTGAGCGCGATCGGCTTGTCGATCTTCTGGTCGATGGTGCCGAACTGGAGCCGGCCGCCGGTGATCACCACGACGGTGCACAGCCAGAAGTTCGGGTCGGCGCCCTTCGGCAGCTCGCTCAGCGTGGGGCAGTCGTTCAGGTTCACCTCCGGCGGGATCGGCGCGGCGTCCCGCGCGCTCGCGGGGGGAGCCGTCGCCACCAGCGCCGACGCGGTGAGCGCGGCCGCCGCGGCGGCCGCCGCCCACCGCCGGTTGAACGGTCTTCTCATAGGTGCTCCAAAAGGGGTCGTGGCCCGCGGCCCCGGCGGGCCGGGGCCGCGGGCCGCAAGGCGCGGGCGGACCGCGCCCGTTCCTGTGCGTTGCAGCGGGGATCAGCGGGGAAGCTCGGGCGTCAGCGCTGCAGCTCGGTGTACGTCTTGAAGCTGACGTACTGGTTGAAGACCGCCGTGTTGCGACCGGCCGCCGAGGGCAGCCCCGCGTACAGGTTGACCGCCCAGTTCAGCGAGCCGCCCGCCCCGCACCGGCTGGCCCCCGGCACCCGGAAGGCGTTGTCCACCACGGTGGTCTTCAGCACGGGCGGGTCGTTCTGGACGACCTCGGGCGGGGAGCCGGAGATCGGCTTGTTCGGCGGCGGCGGGTTCGTCGTGCCCACGGTGAGGTCCAGCTTGATCGGGTCGGCGTCCGTGCCGATCGAGCAGTTGCTGCCGAGCAGCGGGTTGATCACGCTGAGCTTGAGGGCGAGCTGCAGGTTGCCGTCCTTGAGCCCGACCGATCCGGCGTAGCGGGGCCGGGCGTAGACGGCGGTGAAGATGGGGTCGCCGAAGAGGCCCGGCTGCACCAGCATCCGGTCGGCCTTGAACCCGCCGAAGACGACCTTCTCCTCCAGGGTGACCGGGTCGAAGCCGTTGGCGTACGTCAGCGTGATCGGCTCGGTGATCTTCTGGTCGAGGTTGCCGAGCTTGAACGTGCCGCCGTAGGTGACGGCCACGTTGCACAGCCAGAAGTTCGGGTCGGCGCCCTCGGGCAGCTCGGGGCAGTCGGCGAAGCTGAAGTCGGGCAGGTCCTCGGCCGAGGCGGGCGGGGCGAGGACACCGCCCAGCAGCCCGGCGCCGAGGGCCAGGCCGGACGCCGTGGCCAGCAGGCGCCGCAGGGATGATCTCATGCGTCCTCCACGGGACTCGGGGTGGCGGAGGCGGTGAGGGAAGGGAGGGAAGAGGGACGGGCCGCCTTCGGCGAGGCGACCCGTCCGTCACGGGACGCCTCACCGAGGCGGACCCGTCGGCCCGGGAACGCGGCGTACGGGACCGCGTCCGTCCCGGGGGTGCGCGGCGTCAGGGCCCGACCACCAGGTCCTGGCCGCTCGGATGCGCGACGACCTGGAAGCTGCCGTTGGCGGAGACCGAGGTGGGGCAGCGGCTGTCGGGCGTCGGGTCGGGCAGCCGCTGCAGCGACTGCCCCAGCAGCTGGCCCTGGCCGTGCGGGTTGCTCGGCACCGGCTTGTTCGCGTTGTCATAGGCGAACAGGTCCAGCACCAGCGGGGTGGACGTGGTCAGGCCGTAGTGGCAGGTCAGCGACGGGATGCCCAGAGCGGGCAGGGTGAGCACGGCCTGGACGTGGGCCTTGGGGTTGGGCGCGAAGATCGTCAGCTTCGAGTCGCGGCCGCCCGCGACGGGCGCGTAGTCCACCTGCCCGCCGGAGTACGGCAGGTCGATCGCGGTGATCGTGGTGGTGCCGCCGCGGTTGTTGGTGCAGCCGCTCAGGACGACGTCGCGCAGCTCGCCGCCGGTGCCGTCCGACTCGATGTAGGCGTCGAGGGTGGCGTTGGTGCAGGTGGTGATGATCGGCCCCAGCGAGCTGACACCGGTCAGGGTCACGTTGCCGATGTTGGTGGCGCGGACCTCGCCGGTGTACGGGGTGCCGTCGACGGTGGTGATCGTCGCGGAGGCGAGCGCGGCGGTGGCGGACGCGATCACGAGCGCCGAGGCGCCCAGGGTGGGGAGAGCGAGTCTGCCGAACTTCTTCATTCCTGCCTCACTTCGGCCGACGGAATGGGGGGAGAGGGAGATGATCGCCGGAACGGTCTGGGCCCCGGCCGTCCCGGTGATCGGGGCAATGGGGACAGAATCATGAATGATGGTGTTTATCAAGCGCCGTCTACCCGCCGGTAAGGTCGGCGGGGCCATTTGTGCGGGCGTAAAACCGGGTTCGTGGCCGAGCGATATCGGTGACGGTGCGGTGTGAGCCGTGCCACGTTGCGTAGGTGTGCGCAGGCTGCTGTGGCTCGCGTCACGTCCCCGTCCGCGGCCCGACGGTCGTGCCTGGGGATCGGGAACGTGGCCGCAAACGGCCACCCGCTGATCCGGCCTCCTCCGCGGCGCCGCTCGCGGTATGACGCCCGGCGCGTGGGCCGCCCGTATGCGTGCGCTGCGCCCTTCGGTTCGTCACGGGGCCGGCTGCGTGGCCGCCGCATCACCGCCGCCCGCGCCTCCTGTGCGTCACCGAGCGCTCACCGGACCGGACGATGACGGACCTGCACGCGCGCAGACGCGAACCCGACGACGTGCCACCGGCCGCCGACGCGCTCGTCACGGGAGCCAGTCGCGCGGACTTGCGCGGTGGTGGATTGGACCCGGCACACGCGTCGCTGAACGCGGGGAACTCGGCATCGACGTCTTGAAGGTGACGCGAAACCGCCCGGAACGTCAGGGCAGGTGAGGAATTTGGGCGGGCGTCCTAAATCGACGCGTGGCCCGTTTTACTCGTCCGGGGTCGCGTCGGGGCCCCAGCGGTCGGGGTCGGGGACGGCGAACGCGGCGAGCAGACCGGTGAGCAGGTTCGGCAGTTCGGCGGTCTCGCCGCGGCGGATGCGGGTGTAGGCCACCTCGTAGATGCCGCCGACGATCGTCTCGGCCATCAGCTCCGGCTCGGGATAGTGGGGGAACAGCTCCCGCATGTTGTCCACCACGACCTGGGCGAACTCCTGCTTGGCGGCGTCCCGGCGGGCCGCCGCGGCGGGGCCGGCGGCCAGGCATTCCACGATGAAGGTGCGCGCCGTCAGCGGCTCGGCGGCCAGGAACTCCAGGAACGCGGCGAGCCCGGCGCGCAGCCTGCCGGGCGCGTCCGCCTCCCCCTGATAGGCGCGGGTGACGTGTTCCATCAATCGCTGGATGGTCACGTCGTACGCCCGGAGAAAAGCGTCCTCCTTGTTCTTGAAATGGACGTAGAAAGTGGCCCGGGAAACGCCGGCGCGGGCGATGATGGAATCGACGGTCAGGTGCGCGTATCCGGCCGTTCCGGTGACCTCGATGACGGCCGCGATGATGCGCGAGATCTGGTGTCTGGCGACGAAGTCGCGAGACAGGCTGTGCCGCCCGGAGGGCAGCTTGGCCACGTTCCGCGCCCCTGCGGCGCCTGCGTCTGCCTCGCTCATCACTTCCCTGGACGCCCCGACCCGCGGCTGTGTCCTTCCCGGGGATCTTCTCACGCCCGGCGCGGGACGGGGCATGCCGGAAGAGGACGAACTTCATCGTCCCCGAGCGCCGGGCGCGGTCGCAGGGGTCGGGCACAGGACGCCGCCTTCTCCACCGCGGACTCAGCGGACGGCGACGACGGCCGAGCCGTGCCCGAACAGGCCCTGGTTGACGGCCAGTCCCACGCGGGCGTCCGGCACCTGGCGGCCCTCGGCCCGGCCGCGCAGCTGCCAGGTCAGCTCGCACACCTGCGCGATGGCCTGCGCCGGGACGGCCTCGCCGAAGCACGCCAGCCCGCCGGACGGGTTGACGGGCACGCGGCCGCCCAGCGCCGTGGCGCCCGAGCGCAGCAAGTCCTCGGCGCCGCCCGGCTCGCACAGCCCGATGTCCTCGTACCAGTCCAGCTCCAAGGCCGTGGACAGGTCGTACACCTCGGCGAGCGACAGGTCCTCGGGGCCGATGCCCGCCTCCGCGTAGGCGGCGTGGGCGATGGACGACCGGAAGGGCCGCTCCGGCGGCGCCGCGGCCAGCGCCGAGTCGGTGGCGAAGTCGGGCAGGTCGAGCACCGTCTTGGGGAACGCGGGCGTGACCGTCGACAGCCCGGTGATCCGGACGGGGGACCGGACGCCGCGCGAGCGCGCGAACTCCATCGACGACAGCACCAGGGCGGCGCCGCCGTCGCTGGTGGCGCAGATGTCCAGCAGGCGCAGCGGGTCGGCGACGACCGGGGAGTCGGCCACCTCCTCGGCGGTCACCTCCTTGCGGTAGCGGGCGTTGGGGTTGGCGCGTCCGTGCCGGGCGTTCTTGACCTTGACGGCGGCGAAGTCGTCGAGCGTGGCGCCGTGCACGGCCATCCGCCGCCGCGCGTACAGCGCGAAGTACACGGGGTTGGACGCGCCGAGCAGCCGGAAGCGCAGCCAGTCCGGGTCGTCCGGCCGGTCGCCGCCGACCGGCCGGAAGAAGCCCTTGGGGGCGGCGTCGGCCCCGACGACGAGCGCCACGTCGCACCGCCCGGCGAGGATCTGGGCGCGGGCGGCGTCGATCGCCTGGGCGCCGGACGCGCACGCCGCGTAGGCGCTGCACACGCGGGCGCCCGACCAGCCGAGCGCCTGGGCGAACGCGGCGCCCGCGACGAAGCCGGGGTAGCCGTTGCGGATCGTCGCGGCGCCGGCCACGAACTGGATCTCCGGCCAGGCCACCCCGGCGTCGGCCAGCGCCGCGCGCGCCGCGGCCAGGCCGTACTCGACGAAGGGGCGGCCCCACTTGCCCCAGGGGTGCATGCCCGCCCCGAGGACGGCGACGGCGTCGGTCATGCGTCCTCCTCCGCCCGCGCGCCCGGCCGCCACATCCAGACCGTGTACTGCGCCTCCTCGTCCTCGTACAGGACGCCCTCGGTCAGCTCGACCTCCATGCCGACCGCCAGGTCGTCCGCCGTCACGTCCGGAACGACCTGGCCGAGCACGACCATCCGCTCGGCCTCCAACTCCACGGCGGCGATGGCGAACGGGCGGAACGGGTCGGCCGCGACGTACGGGGGCGGGGGTCGGTAGCGGGCGTCGGTGTAGGACCAGATGCGCCCGCGGGGCGACAGCGCGTGCTCCTCCAGCTCCGAGCCGTCCTTGGGGGCGGCGCAGCGGGGGTTGCGGCAGGCCAGGTCGTTGCGGGGGAAGTAGGGGGTGCCGCAGACGGTGCACCGGGTGCCGAGCAGGCGGACGGCGCCGTCCCGCACCGCGAACCAGCCCTCGACGGCGGGACGCCGTTGCTTGGTGGTGCTCACCGACGCAGCTTAACAAGCAAGCGACCGCTCAAATCAAGGGCGGCGGCCGTGGCCACGGCCAGCAGCGCCAGGACGTACAGCCCGGTGCCCGTCCACCCGGCGTGCTCGTAGGCCAGCCCGCCCGCCGTCCCGCCGACGCTGCTGCCCAGGTAGTACGCGGACAGGTACAGGGCGGACGCCTGGGACTTGGCCGTCGCGGCGTGCGCGCCGACGCCTCCGCTGGCCACCGAGTGCGCGGCGAAGAACCCGACGGTGAACACCAGCAGCCCGAGGCCGATCAGCGGCACGGACGGCGGCAGCGTCAGCGCCAGCCCGGCCGCCGTCAGCGCCAGCGCGCCGAGCAGCACGGGACGGCGGCCCGCCCGGTCGGCGAGCCCGCCCGCCCGGGCCGACCCGACCGACCCGCCGAGGTACATGACCGCGATCATCCCGACGACCGCCTGCGGCAGGTGGAACGGGGCGGCCAGCAGGCGGTAGGGCAGGAAGTTGTAGACCGTCACCATGCCGGCCATCAGCACGAGCGCGATCAGGTAGAGGCGGCGCAGATTCGGGTCGGCCAGGTGGCGGAGCAGGGCGCGGTGCTCGATGCGGGACGGCCGGAAGAACCGCGACGGCGGCAGCAGCGCCCAGAACAGCACGGTGGACGCGAGGACGGCCAGCGCCGAGGACGCCACCGCCCACCGCCAGCCCACCGCGTCGGTGAGCGTGCCGGGCAGGACGCGGCCGAGCAGCCCGCCGAGCGACGTCCCGGCGATGTACCGGCCCATCGCGCCGCCCAGCGACCCCGGGTCCACCTCGTCGGCGAGGTAGGCCATGGCGACGGCCGGGACGCCCGCCAGCGCGACGCCCTGCACGGTCCGCACGGCGGCCAGCGCGCCGAACGTGGGGCACAGCGGCAGCAGCAGGCCCACCGCGGTCGCGACCGCGGACGACACCAGCATCACCCGGGTGCGGCCGAAACGCTCCGACAGGGAGCTGACCGGGATCACCGCCACCGCGACCGCGCCCGTGGCCAGCGACACCAGGAGGCTGGCCCGGGTCGGGGAGACGCCGAAGTCGCGTGACATCTCCGGGAGCAGCGCCTGCACGCAGTACAGCGACATGAACGTCGACAGCCCCGCGGCGAACAGCGCGAGGTTGACGCGGCGCAGGCCGGGCGAGCCCAGCCGGTGTCGTTCGGCGGCGGGGGCGGCATCGGAGGCGGACGCGTCGGAGGCCGACTCGAAGACGGACATCGTGTCCAGGGTCGGACCGCCGACGGTGATGCGTCCAATGAGACTTCGTTGGGAAACCGATGCGCGATATGCATGAGTCGTGGATCTGACGACCGTGCGCTGGTTCCTCGCCGTCGCCGACCGCGGGCACATGACCAACGCCGCCGCCGAACTGCGGGTCTCCCAGCCGGGGCTGTCGCGGGCTATCGCCCGCCTGGAGCGCGAGCTGCGCGTCCCGCTGTTCGACCGCGTGGGCCGCGCCCTCGTGCTGAGCCGGTACGGCGAGGTGTTCGCCGAGCACGCGCGGCGGCTGGTGGCCGAGGAGGAGGCCGCGCGGCGCGCGCTCGCGCAGGCGGCCGATCCGGATCGGGGCGAGGTGGCGCTGGCGTTCCTGCACACCCAGGGGCCGTCGTTCGTCCCGGACCTGATCCGCCGGTTCCGCGAGCGGCACCCCGGGGTGTCGTTCCGGCTGCACCAGGACCGGGCCGGGATCGTCACGGCGGCCGTCCGGGACGGGCGCGCCGACCTGGGCATCACCGGCCCCCGTCCCGACGACCCGGACCTCGAATGGCATCCCCTGGTGACCGAGCGCCTGCATCTGGCGGTGCCGGCGGCGCACCGGCTGGCCCGGCGGCGCCGGGCGCGGGTCGCCGACATCGAGGACGAGTCGCTGGTCGCCCTGCGGCGCGGCGCGGGCCTGCGGGCGATCTCCGAGGAGCTGTTCGCCGCGGCGGGCGTCCGCCCGCGGATCGCGGTGGAGGCGGAGGAGCTGGGGACGGTGCGGGGCCTGGTCGCGGCCGGGCTCGGCGTCGCGATCGTCCCGCCCGCGGACGGTCCGCCCGGAACGCGGCACGTCCCGCTGGCCGACGAGGGGGCGACGCGGACGATCGGGCTGATCTGGGCGGCGGGGCGCACGCGCCCACCCGTCGTCGAACGCTTCCGCCGGTTCGTCCTGGACGGTCCGGGGTCTAACTGACTCGTCAGTCACTTCGCTACAGTGGCAGGAAACCGAGTCGCATTCGGCCGGTACGGCGGCCGCCCGCCCAGAGCAGGAGGAGTGCGCATGCGGACCGGACTGGAGGGGAAGACCGCGCTGGTCACCGGGGCGTCCCGGGGCATCGGCAAGGCCATCGCGATGGCCCTGGCCGCCGAGGGCGCCAACGTCGTGCTGTCCTCGCGCAAGCAGGACGCGCTGGACGCCGTGGCCGAGGAGATCCGCGCCGCGCATCCCGGCGTGGGCGTGCTGGCCAAGGCCGCGCACGTGGGCGACGCCGACCAGGCCGCCGCCTGCGTGGACGCCGCCGTCGCCGAGTTCGGCGGCCTGGACGTGCTGGTCAACAACGCCGGCACCAACCCCTACTTCGGCCCCATGGTCGACATCGACCGGGCCCGCGCCGACAAGACCGTGCAGGTCAACCAGTTCGCGATCGTCCAGTGGACGAGCCTGGCGTGGAAGAAGTCGATGAGCGAGCGCGGCGGCGCGATCGTCAACATCGCCTCGGTCGGCGGACTGGCCACCGAGCACGGCATCGGCTACTACAACGCCACCAAGGCCGCCGTGATCCACCTCAGCCGCCAGTTCGCCATGGAGCTGGCGCCGAAGGTGCGGGTCAACTGCATCGCCCCGGGCCTGGTCAAGACGCATCTGGCCCGCGCGCTGTGGGAGAACAACGAGGAGCAGATCAGCAAGTACATGCCGCTCGGCCGGATCGGCGAGCCGGAGGACATCGCCGGCGCCGCGGTGTTCCTCGCGAGCGACGCCGCGTCCTGGATGACCGGCCAGACCATCGTCGTGGACGGCGGATCCAGCATCCGCCCGTCGATCGCCTGACCCCGGGCGACCGCGGATCCGGAAAGGAGAGCGCATGTCCCGCTGGGGGATGACCATCCCGATGGCGCGGGTGCCGCTGGCCGAGCACCGCGAGATCGTCGCCGGGCTCGCCGACCTCGGCTACACCGACGTCTGGACCGCCGAGACCAACGGGGCCGACGCGTTCACCCCGCTGGCGCTCGCCTCGCAGTGGGCGCCGGACCTGCGCCTCGGCCCGGCGATCGTGCCGGTCTACACGCGCGGCCCCGCGCTGCTGGCCCAGCACGCCGCCACCCTCGCCGACCTGGCGCCCGGACGCTTCGTGCTGGGCATCGGCACCTCGTCGGAGACGATCGTCCGAGGCTGGAACGGCATCGCGTTCGACGAGCCGTACAAGCGCGCGCGGGACACGCTGCGCTTCCTGCGCCGCGCGCTGGCGGGCGAGAAGGTCACCGAGGAGTACGACACCTTCTCGGTGAAGGGCTTCAAGCTGGACAAGGCCCCGGACGTCCCGCCGCCGATCGTGCTGGCGGCGCTGCGCCCCGGCATGCTGCGGCTGGCCGCCCGCGAGGCCGACGGCGCGATCACCAACTGGCTGGCGCCCGCGGACGTGCCGAAGGTGCGCGCCGTGCTCGGCGACGAGCCCGAGCTGATCGCCCGGCTGTTCGTGTGCCCGACCGCCGACCCCGAGGAGGCCCGCGCGGTCGGCCGCTGGATGATCGCCGCGTACCTGACCGTCCCCGTCTACCGGGCGTTCCACGAGTGGCTGGGGCGCGGCGAGGCCCTCGCGCCCATGAACGAGGCCTGGGCCGCGGGCGACCGCAAGAAGGCGCTGGAGCTGATCCCCGACGAGGTGGTCGACGACCTGCTCGTGCACGGCCCGCCCGACAAGTGCCGCGAGCGCGTCCGCGAGTACGTCGACAGCGGGCTGACCACGCCGATCCTCGCGGTCATGCCCGGCGGCGGGCTGTCGCCCGCCGAGGCGGTGCGCGCCCTGGCGCCCGGCGCCTGACCGCCGAGGTCCGGAGGGCCCGAACGGAGATTTCGGCGGGTCGACGTTTACGGCTGCCGATGACCGGGGAGGGTGGGTCGGACAGACCGCAGGCCTGCCCTCGCGCCGGCCTGGCAAGCAACCGAGACGTGAGGAGCCCATCGTGCTCACGCTGACCAGCGGGGCCGTCCAGGTCATCCGGACCGTGACCGCCGACCCCGAACTGCCGCCGGAGACCGGAATCCGCATCGAATCCGGCGTCGACGGCTCGGACGCTCTGCGCCTGTCGGTGGCGTCCGCCCCCGAAGAAGGCGACGAGATCGTAGAGGAGCAGGGCGCCAGGGTGTACCTGGAGCCGCAGGTGGCCCAGCTGCTGTCCGACAAGACCTTGGACGCGCAGGTGGACGCGCAGGGCGAGGTGGCGTTCACGCTCGCCCAGGCCACCGCCTGACCGCTCCGTCCGAGGACCCGCCGAGGCCGCCGCGGGCGCGGCGGCGCGCGCCTGGTCACCCCGCTCGATCAGGACGGCGCTCGATCAGGACGGCGCTCGATCAGGACGGCGGTGGACGCGCCGGGACGCCGATCCGGCCGCGGCCGGACCGGCGTCCCGGCGCGCTCTTTTCTGGGACACTGGCCGGGTGGGGTCCTCGTGGCGCGACCAGCCGCGCGGCCTGGCCTGCGCGGTGGTCGCGGGCTTCTTCCTGCTCACGGCGATCGCGTTCGCGCTGGCGATCGGCGCGTTCGCCGCCGCGCTGAGATGAAACACTGGTGGAATGCGTCTCACGAAGCTCGGACACGCCTGCGTGCGGATCCAGAAGGACGACCGGACCATCGTCATCGACCCGGGGGCGTTCACCCCGGAGGCCGACGCCCTGGCGGGCGCCGACGCGGTCCTCATCACGCATGAGCACTTCGACCACTTCGACGCCGACCGGCTGCGCAAGGCCATGAACGACGACCCGTCCCTGGAGGTGTGGACGTCCCGGGCCGTCGCCGAGAGCCTGGCCGATCTCGGCGGCCGCGTGCACCAGGTGGGGCACGGCGACGCGGTGACGGTGGCGGGCTTCGAGGTCCACGTCTACGGGGAGGAGCACGAGATCCTGCACCCGGACGTCCCGCCGATCCCCAACGTCGGGTTCCTCATCGACGGCGAGGTCTTCCACCCGGGGGACGCGCTGACCGTGCCCAGCGAGCCGGTGCCGACCCTGTGCCTGCCCGGCAACGCGCCCTGGATGAAGGTCCCGGAGATGTACGCCTACGTCCGCGAGGTGCGGCCCGAACGGGCGTTCGTGGTGCACGACGGGCTGCTCAACGAGAACGGCCTGAAGGTGATGGTCAACCACGTCACCAACGCGGGCAAGGAGGCCGGCAAGGACTTCCGGCGCCTCGAGCCGGGCGAGTCGGTGGAACTCGGCTCGTCGTGAAGCCCATCCAGGCGGTCTTCTTCGACATCGGGGAGACCCTCGTCAACGAGGGCGAGATTTACGGCCGCTGGGCCGACTGGCTGGGCGTGCCCCGGCACACGTTCCTGGCCAAACTCGGCGCGGTGCTGGCCGCGGGCGGCGACCACAACGACCTGTTCGCCTACTTCCGTCCCGGGTTCGACCTGGCCGCGGAAGAGAAGAAGCGCGCCGAGGCGGGCGTGCCGAACGGGTTCGGTCCCGAGGACCTCTACCCGGACGCGCGCCCGTGCCTGTCCGCGCTGCGCGCGCAGGGGCTGTACGTGGGCGTCGCGGGCAACCAGCCCGCCGAGGCCGCGGAGCACTTCGCCACCTTGGGGCTGGAGGCGGACGTGGTCGGCATCTCCGCGCTGTGGGGGGTGGAGAAGCCCGCCCGGGAGTTCTTCGCCCGGTGCGCGGAGCACGCCGGCGTGCCGCCCGCCCACGTGCTGTACGTGGGGGACCGGATCGACAACGACGTGCGGCCCGCCCTCGCCTACGGCATGCGGGTCGCGTTCCTGCGGCGCGGCCCGTGGGGTCACATCCACAACGACGACGAGGCGCTGCGGCGCTGCCAGTTCGTCCTGGACGACCTCACCGCGCTCCCCGAACTCGTCGCCGCGCACAATGACGGCCGGGCGGTCTCCCCGACGGGCGGCGTCGTCCCGTAAGGGTCATCCCCTAGTCCGTGGGTAGGGGGCCAGAACAGGCCGTTCGGGTGATTCGGCCGGCACGCCCCGTTCGTAGCGTGGTGTACGCGACCCGCAAACGGCGGGGCGCCCGGCCGACAGGCCCGGTTCCCTCGGGGAGACGAAAGCAAATGGAAGGCCTTTACCGCCCTCGCGACGGGCGAATGATCGCCGGGGTGTGCGCCGGCTTGGCGCGCCGCTTCGGCGTGAGCGCGGGGACGGTCCGGCTGTTGGCGGTGCTGTCCTGCCTGCTGCCCGGACCGCAGTTCGTCGTCTATCTCATCCTGTGGGTGATGCTGCCCAGCGAGGACAAGTACGCCGCCCGCACCCGCTGAGCCACGGCGGGCGCGCGGCGGCGGCCATGGAGCCTGAACCCCCGGCCCGCGGCGCGCCCCGGCGACGCCCCCGTCGGTGCCGCCCAGAGCCCGCGCGGCCGGACACCGAGTTCCCCCCAGCCATGGCCGCCGCCCGGCCCGAGACCCCGCGTCGCGTTCCCCCGGTTTCCGATCCCCCGTGACGATCCCCCGTGAAACGTGCCGCGACCGGGATCGGTACGAGTTTCTAGCAGGGCCGAGACCGCCGCGATCTCGATTTCCCGTTATTTTCTCCTGATCATTTGAGCTGATCTCGAGGTCATTTTCGCCGCCGGCGTCCGGCGCGCCCGTCCGCCCCGGTGATCGGGATATCGCGAAAAGCCCGCCTGCGCTCCGCCGGAGGGCCGTCGTCCGGCATCCGCCGCTGGGGGCGAAACGCGGCGAGACCGCACGGTGCGGTCTCGCCGCGTCTGGAGTTCACACGGATGACGGGCGGCCACCTGGGGGCGGTGCGCGGGCTCAGGCGCTCTCGTCGCGCCGGCGCACGATCTCGGCGAGCGCCTCGGTGATCCACTGCTCGGCGGCGGCCTTGGTGACGCCCAGGTCGGCGAGGACGCGCCCGCCGGACCCCTCGTCGCTGAGCAGGGCCAGCAGGAGGTGTTCGGTGCCGAGGTAGTTGTGGCCGAGCCGCAGCGCCTCCCGGACGGTCAGGTTGCCCAACCGCTTGGCCTCGACGCCGAACGGCACGTGGCCGGTCACCGTGGCGCCGGCGGACGGCGGCAGCGCCTCGCGGGCGGCCGTCCGCACCGCGTCCAGCGACACGCCCTGCGCCTCGATCGCCTTGGCGGCCAGCGCCTCCGGCTCGTGCAGCAGGCCGAGCACGAGGTGCACGCCCTCCACCTGTCCGTGCCCGGCGCCGCGCGCTTCCTCCTGCGCCTGCTCCAGCACGCGGCGGGTCCGCTGGGTGAGCCGCGAGCTCATGCCGGATTCCAGCGGGTCGGGCCCGTCGGCCCGCGGCACGAAGCGCTTCTGGGCGGCCTGCTTGCTGACGCCCATGCTGCGGCCGATCTCCGTCCAGGACGCGCCGGACCGACGGGCCTGGTCGACGAAGTGTCCGATGAGATGGTCGGCGAGCTCGCCGAGCCGCTCGGAGAGCAGCATGGCCGTGGCCAGGTGCTCCAGCGGCCCGGCGTCCTCGGGGGAGGCCGCGACGACGACCTCGATCAGGTCGTCGAGTCGTACGGGGAGGTGTTCCATGCGTCAACCATAGGTTGACGCGCAGGGGGCGTCAACCAATGATTGACGATTGGGACGGTTGTCCGTCGCCGACGATCAGTCCGAAATCCAGGCGGGGGTCCGTGCCCTTTGCTCTGCCCTTTGCTCTGTCCTTTGCTCTGCCCTTTGCACTGCTCGTTGCACTGTGCTCACCGCGATCTCGGAGAGCTGCGACGTCCCGGCGGTTCCCGCGCCGGGCCCGCCGGGACGTCTCGCCTACGCGTCGACTTGCACGATCTGCTCGGCGTGCGTCCACAGCAGCGCGCCGCCCGCCTCGGGGAGGAAGTGGCGGCGCGCCCCGGGGATGCGACCGGCCAGCGTCGCGCCGAAGTCCGGTGAGTGCGTGGGGTTGGTGTCCTGGCCGCCGTACCACAGGTCGACGGGGACGGCGATGTCCTCGACGGCGAACGGCCAGCGCGACAGGTGCAGCACCGTGTCGCGCGCGTAGCCGCCCGCGCCCTGCGCGAACCCCTCGCTCAGCGCCCGCCGGAACGCCGCCTCGAAGTCCGGTCGCAGGTAGACGGCGCGGTCGACGGCGGGACTGCCCTCGACGCTCAGCCGCCACATGGTGTCCGGGTCGCCGAAGGCGGCGAACTCCGCCTCCGCGGCGGCCGGGTCGGACGCCACCAGGTCGACCAGCCCGCGGATGTCCGGCGGCAGGCACTCGGCGAACGCCGGATGCGCCAGCTCGTCGCCGCCCGACACCACCGCCGCCGCCGACGCGATCCCGCGGGCGGCGCACGCCAGCGCGAACGGCGCGCCCTGGGAGAAGCCGACCACGCGCGGGGCGTCCAGCCCGAGCTCGGCCACCAGGTGCGCGACGTCGTCCGCCCAGTCCAGCAGCGTGCGGCCGGGCTGCGGACTGGACGCGCCCAGCCCCGGCCGGTCCACCGTCACCAGCCGCACGCCCGGCGCGTCGAACCCCAGCCACCTGCTCCACCCGGCGCCGCCGCACAGCAGCACGGGCACGCCGTCGGACGGGCCCCGCTCGGCCCAGCCGAGCGCGCGTCCGTCGGGAAGCTCGATCGTGCCAAACCGGTCCGGACCGGCGATCTTCAAAGTCATGATCGTCATGCTAGACGCGCAGAAATCGCGTTTCGGGTACAGGGCGCCGCCGTTTCTGTAGAAACGGACGTGTGACGGGATGGGACGAGACGTCGCTGGCGCGGCTGCGCGCGGCGGCGTACCGGTGGGACGGCGAGGCGGGCGTGGAGGCGCTGCGCTCCCGGCCGCTCGGCCGGGTGCTCCAGTACGCCGGCGACGTCCTGATCGCCGCCCTCGAGCAGGGCGTCCCCGGCGCCGAGGCGCTGTCCCGCAAGTGCCTGGAGGAGCTGGACGGGCGCGGCCTGCCCGGCGACGCCGAACTGGCCGACCGGCTGTCGGCCGCGCTCGGCGCGCCGCGCGGCCCGGAGCTCGCCGAGGCGCCGGTCGACCTCGGCGCGCTGGCCGCGGCCCTGGACGACGACGCGCCGTACGCGGTGGACCTGCGCACCGGCGACGTCCTTCCCGCCGAGGAGGCCGGCCCGTCGTTCACCGAGAGCCTGGAGTACGAGCCCGAACGGTGGCTGGCGTTGTGGGGGGAGCCCGGCGGCGACCGCGGCGAGGAGGCCCGGCGCGGACGGGCCCGCCGGTGGCTGGCCGAACGCGGCTACCGTCCCGGTCCGCGAACCCTGTGACCCCGGCCCGAGGGGCCCGCGACGGCCGCTACGACCCCGGCCGGACGAGCGGGAACGGGATCGTCTCCCGGATGCTCTTGCCGGTCAACGTGATGAGCAGCCGGTCGATGCCCATGCCCATGCCCCCGGCGGGCGGCATCGCGTACTCCAGGGCGCGCAGGAAGTCCTCGTCCAGCTCCATGGCCTCCGGGTCGCCGCCCGCGGCCTGCAGCGACTGCTCGGTGAGCCGCCGCCGCTGCAGGATCGGGTCGATGAGCTCCGAGTACGCCGTGCCCAGCTCCAGGCCGAACACGATGAGGTCCCACTTCTCGGCCAGCCGCGGGTCGTCGCGGTGCGGCCGGGTCAGCGGCGAGGTCTCGGCCGGGTAGTCGCGGACGAACGTGGGCGCGTCCAGCGTCTCCTCCACCAGCGCCTCGAACAGCTCCTGCACGATCTTGCCCTGGCCCCAGCCGGGGTCGACGCTGACGCCCGCCTTCTCGGCGAGGTCGCGCACGGCCCGCCGCGGGGTGTCCGGGGTGATCTCCTCGCCGAGCGCCCGCGACACCGACCCGTACACGGTGATCTCCCGCCACGGCTCGGCCAGGTCGCACTCGACGCCGTCGCGCACCACCGTCGTCGTGCCGAGCGCGGCCTTGGCCGCCGCCAGCACCAGCTCCCGCGTCAGCACCGCCATGGAGTCGTAGTCGCCGTACGGCTCGTACGCCTCCAGCATCGTGAACTCGGGGTTGTGCTTGTTGGACACGCCCTCGTTGCGGAAGTTGCGGTTCAGCTCGAAGACCTTGCCGACCCCGCCGACCAGCAGCCGCTTGAGGTACAGCTCCGGCGCGATCCGCAGGTACAGCTGCATGTTGTAGGCGTTGATGCGGGTGGTGAACGGGCGGGCCGCCGCGCCGCCGTGGATGGGCTGCAGCATCGGCGTCTCGACTTCCAGGAAGCCGCGCTCGCGCAGCGCGTCGCGGACGGCGGCCACCGCGTCGCCGCGCATCCGCAGCATCCGGCGGGCCTCGTCGTTGACGATGAAGTCGACGTACCGCTGCCGGACCCGCGCCTCGGGGTCGGCCAGGCCGGTGCGCTTGTTGGGCAGCGGCCGCAGGCACTTGGCGGTCATGGTCCACGACGCGGCCAGCACCGACAGCTCCCCGGTGCGGGAGGTGACGACCTCGCCGGTCACCCCGACCAGGTCGCCGAGGTCCACCAGGGACTTCCAGCGCCGCAGCGCCTCGGCGCCGACCGCGTCCTCGGCCAGCATGACCTGCAGGTCGCCGGTCTCGTCGCGCAGCGTCACGAACACCAGGCGGCCGTGCTCGCGGGCCAGCACCACCCGTCCGGCGACGGCGACCCGCTCGCCGGTGCGCGCGTCCGGCGGCAGGTCCGGGAAGCGGGCGCGGATCTCGGCCGCGTGGTCGGTGCGCGCGAACCCGAGCGGGTAGGGGTCCATGCCCTCGGCGCGGATGAGGTCGAGCTTGGCGTGCCGCACCCGCTCCTGCTCCGACAGCCGGCGCTGCGGCGGGCGGGGCGTCTGCGCCGCCTCCTCGATCTCCTGGATCTTGGCGACGACGTCCGGCGGCGGCACGGTGCGGGCGGCGCGCTCCAGCTTGGGCCGGTTGAGGTTCGGCAGGAACCCCTCGGCGCGCGCGTACGCCAGCCCGAGCCGCACCAGGTCGCGGTTCTGCTCGTAGCAGATGAACCGCGGCCGCCACTCCGGCATGTACTTGGCGTTGGCCAGGTACAGCGATTCCAGCTGCCAGAACTTCGACGCGAACGACAGGAACCGGTAGTACAGCCGCGCCACGGGTCCGGCGCCGATCTGCGACCCGCGTTCGAACGCCGACCGCAGCATCGCGAAGTTCAGCGACAGGTGCTGGGCGCCGAGCGAGGCCACCTTCTCGGCCAGCTTGGCGACCATGTACTCGTTCAGCCCGTTCTCGGCGGTGCGGTCGCGGCGCATCAGGTCCAGCGACAGGCCGGTGCGGCCCCACGGGACGAAGCTGAGCAGGCCGCGCAGCCTCCCCTCGGCGTCGAACGCCTCCACCATCACGCAGCGGCCGTCGGTCGGGTCGCCGAGGCGCCCCAGCGCCATGGAGAACCCGCGCTCGGTCTCCTCGCCGCGCCAGGCGTCGGCGCTGCGGATCAGGTCGGCCATCTCCGCGTCGGGGATCTGCGAGTGCCGGCGGATCCGCACCGTGTACCCGGCCCGCTCCACCCGCCGCACGGCCTGCCGGACCTGCCGCATCTCGCGGCCGTCGAGGTTGAACTCGGTCAGGTCGATGATGGCCTCGTCGCCGAGCTCCAGCGCGGTGAAGCCGTGCCGCCGGTAGGCGTGCGCGGCGCGCTCGCCCACGCTGACCGCGCCGGGGATCCACGCGTGCGCCCGGCACTCGCGCAGCCACGCCTCGATCGCCTGGTCCCAGGACTCGGGATCGCCCAGCGGGTCGCCGCTGGCCAGCGACACCGCGCCCTCCACCCGGTAGGCGATGGCGGCCTTGCCGTTGGGCGCCACGATGACGTCCTTGTCCCGGCGGAGCGCGAAGTAGCCGAGCGAGTCCTGGTCGCCGTACTCGGCCAGCAGCCTGCGCGCGGCCAGCTCCTCCTCGGCGCTGAGCACCGGATCGCGCCGTCCCGGCCGGAACATCGCCCAGAACGTGATGATGAGCAGGCCGGTGCCGAGCACGCCGATGATGGTGTCGACCCAGCCGGGCACGTCCACGTCCAGGTCGCCGCCGGTCAGGCCCGCGCCGAGCACCGTCTGCAGCACCACGTAGACCGGGTGGGTCCACCAGCCGCCGGCCGCGTCCCGGTCGGTGACGGTGACCAGCAGCGCGCCGATGCCGCCGCTGACCGCCAGCCACCCGGAGAACACGATCGCGGCCAGGCGCCGGTTGGCCCGGTCGGGCAGCGTGGTGAACTGCCCGCGCGCCGCGACGAGCAGGCCGAGCACGGCGCAGTACGCCGCCGCGGTGACGATCTCGCCGCCGGCGGTCGGCTCGGCCGGGTCGAGCACCACGGCGATGAGGATCAGCACCGTGTACGCCGCGTACAGCCCGAACAGCACCATGAGGATCCGCCAGGCGGCCTTCTTGCGCCGCCGGATCCCCATCGACAGCAGGATGTAGAGCAGGCCGAGCGGCAGGCTGGGCGACAGCCCGAGGTAGTAGATCCAGCGCAGCGCCCAGATGTCGGCGATCCGCAGGATGAGGTCGGACGAGAGCCACGAGACGATCGACAAGATGCCCGACAGCCGGGTGTACCAGAAGAACACCGTGGGCACCGACTCGATCAGGCTCCGCCACGCACCGGGCAGGCCCTTGTCCGTCATGCTGCTCCCATCGCGACCATGCTGCCGACCATGCAGCGCCTTCTTTTGTACCGGCTGCGACGCCTTCACGCCTGTCCGCCGCGCGTTGCGCCTCTGTGGGTTGGGACTCTGTCCTCTGCGAGTGTGTTCGTGCGTCTCTGTCCGTGTGGCTGCGTCCGTGCGTCTGCGTCCGTGCGCCTGCGTCCCTGCGTCTGCGTCCGTGCGTCTGCGTCCGTGTGTCTGTGTCGCGCGCCGCGACACGCCCGCGGCCGCATGTCAGCAGATCCACCCGTGATCGCTGCGAACTTCGCGGGCGCGGCGGACGTCCTACCTCGTGGGGGTCCGGCCGCCGCGTCGGGTCCAAGGTTGTCCGCAAAAGTCGATATGGTCGCCGATATGCCGAATGAGACCACCGGGGAGCGGTTGCTCGCCCGCCGTTACCGACTGGTGACCCCGGTTGGCCGCGGCGGCATGGGCACGGTCTGGCATGCGCACGATGAGGTCCTCGGGCGTGACGTGGCGGTGAAGGAGGTCATCCTCCCGCATGGTCTCACCGACGAGGAACGCGCCCTCCAGCACAAGCGCACGTTCCGTGAGGCGCGCACCGCGGCCCGACTGGGGCATCCCGGGGTCATCACCGTCTACGACGTGGTCGAAGAGGACGACCGGCCCTGGATCATCATGGAGCTGCTCCGGGCGCCGTCGCTCGACCAGATCATCAAGACCGAGGGGCCGCTGGAGCCCCGCCGCGCCGCCGAGCTGGGCCGCCAGATGCTGGCCGCGCTGCACACCGCGCACGAGGCCGGGGTGCTGCACCGCGACGTCAAGCCGTCCAACGTGCTGGTCAGCCGCGGCGACCGCGCCGTGCTCACCGACTTCGGCATCGCCACCGCGGCCGGCGACGCCACCCTCACCCAGACCGGGCTCGTCATGGGCTCGCCCGCCTACATCGCCCCGGAGCGGGCGCGTGGCCGCCGCGCCGGGCCCGCCTCCGACCTGTGGTCGCTCGGCGTCACGCTCTACGCGATGCTGGACGGCAAGTCGCCGTTCGAACGCCAAGAGCCGATGGCCGCGCTGGTGGCCGTCATCTCCGAGGACCCCGAGCCGCCCGCGAACGCCGGCCCGCTGGCCCCGGTGATCGAGGGGCTGCTGCGCAAGAACCCCGAGCAGCGCATGGACGCCATCGAGGCGGGCGCGCTGCTGGACGACATCGTCCGCCAGGAGACCGTCGACGCCCAGCGCACCGTCGCGGTCGAGGTTCCGCTGGGCGAGACGCTCGGGCGGAACCGGCCGCCCGGAGACGGGGCCGGACCGGCCGCGGACGACCCGGCCGGCACCGCGGTGGACGAGGCGTACGGCACGGGACGGCCGTACGCCGACTCTTCTTCGGACCCCTACGGCGACCTGTACGACGAACCGCCGCGCGGCGCCGAGCCGTCCGGCGAGGGCGACCCCGGCGAGCCGTCGGCGCTGGAGACCCGGCCGCACGCGTGGAACCAGGGCGCCCCGGCGACCGACCCGAGGTCGGCGGAGGGCGCGGCGCCGACCCGGCTGGGCCCCGCCCTCGACGAGGCGGGCGCGCACCCCGCGTCGGCGGGTCCGGCGTCCGGGACGCTGACCGCGGACGGCGCCCCGCCGACCGCGGCCGCGCGCCGTCCGCCGACGGTCGGCCGCGGCGTGCTGATCGCGCTCATCCTGGTGGTCATCGTGCTGGTCGGCATCGCCGGATACGCCCTGGCCAAGGCCGGCGACGACAACCGGCGCGCCACGAAGAGCGGGACCACGCAGCCGCCGGCGCCGTCCGCCTCCGTGCAGGTCAAGTCGGCGCCGGGGACGTCCGCCGCGACGTCCGCCCCGACCTCCTCGTCGCCGGCCGCGCCGACGGCCGAGTCCGGCGTTCCGGCCGGGTTCCGGCTGTACCGCGGCAAGAACTTCTCCACCGCGATCCCCGCGGACTGGAAGGGGCCCGAACGGCGCAGCTCGTCGCCCAGCAGCGTGTTCTTCACCCCGCCGAGCGGCGAGGGCTACATCCAGATCGACCAGACCTCCGACCCGAACGAGAGCGCGCTGGAGGACTGGCGGCGGTTCGCGCCGCAGGCGCGCGGCCGGTTCCCCGGCTACCGGGAGATCAAGATCGCGCCGGTGGCGGACGGGGAGCCGGTCAGCGACCCGTCGGGCGCCGACGCCGCCGACTGGGAGTGGACCTACGACGGCAAGTCGGGGCGCATGCACGCGCTGAACCGCGGGTTCGTCATGGACGGCATGGGCTTCGCGATCCTGCTCGTGGCGCCGGACGACGCGTGGGCCCGCACGTTCGCCGAGCTCGCCCCCGTCTACGAGAAGTTCGAGTCCGACGACTGACCGCCCGGACCGCTCGGATCGCTCCAACGGGCTGCGCGCCCGCTTACGGCCGTACTCCAGCGATTCGATTCCAGCGATTCGAGATTCCAGCGATTCGAGCGGATTCGTCAACAAAGATCGGTAGTGTCGCCACACATGTCGCAGGGGGACAACACGGGATCGGGCGGAGCCCGACTGCTGGCCGGACGCTACCGGTTGCTGTCGGCGGTCGGGCACGGCGGCATGGGCACCGTCTGGCGGGCCCGTGACGAGACGCTCGACCGCGACGTCGCGGTGAAGGAGGTCGTGCTGCACGCCGCGGTGAGCGAGGAGGAGCGGCGCGAGCGGCACGTCCGGACGCTGCGCGAGGCGCGCGCGTCGGCCCGGCTCAACCACCCCGGCGTGGTGACCGTCCACGACGTCGTGGACGAGGACGACCGCCCGTGGATCGTCATGGAGCTGCTGCGCGCGCGGTCCCTGCAGGACCTGGTCGACGAGGACGGCCCGCTGCCGCCGGAGCGGGCGGCGGAGGTCGGACGGCAGATCGTGTCCGCGCTGCGGGCCGCGCACGGCGCGGGCATCCTGCACCGCGACATCAAGCCCGCCAACGTGCTGGTCGCCGACGACGGCCGGGCGGTGCTGACCGACTTCGGCATCGCGCAGGTGGTGGGCGACGCCACGCTCACCAAGACCGGCCTGCTGGTGGGCTCGCCCGCGTACATGGCGCCCGAGCGGGTGCGCGGCGAGCGCGCCACGCCCGCGTCGGACCTGTGGTCGCTGGGCGCCACCCTGTACGCGGCGTGCGAGGGCCGGCCGCCGCACCAGCGTCCCGACGCCATGGCCGTCCTGGCGGCCATCATGACCGAGGAGCCGCCCCCGCCGCGCAACGCCGGGCCGCTGGCGCCGGTGCTGCGGGGCCTGCTGGAACGCGACCCGGCCGCGCGGATGACCGCCGAACAGGCCGAGCCGCTGCTGGCGCAGGTGGCGGCCGGCGCGACGGTCGTCGACCCCGTCGCGACCGCGCCGGCGGGCACCGCCGTGTCCGCGACGGTCCCGGCCGCGGACGCCACCGCGCGGTTCGCCGACGGCGGCCAGGCGTGGTCGCCGCAGGACGCCGCGTCCCCGGGCGCCGGGGCGCCGAAGCGCGGTCGGCGGCTGGTGCCGCTGGTCGCCGGGGCCGTGGTCGCGGTGGCGGCCGCCGCGGTCGCCGTCGCGGTCGTCCTGTGGCCCGACGGCGGAAGCGCCGACACGCCTCCGGACCGCCCGACCGGCGCCGCGAGCGGCCCGCTCGCCCGGCCCTCCGCGAACCCGATGGTGAACTCGCCCGGCCCGCAGACGCCCTCCGCGACCCCGTCCGCGACCGACGCGACCGGGTCCGCGCCGGATTCGACGCCGCCCGAGCCTCCGCCGGGGTTCCGCACGGTGAGCGGCCCCGGCTACACGCTCGCCGTCCCGGTCGGGTGGACGCGCACAGAGCGCGGCGCGAGCACGTACTGGAACGACCCGGCGACCGGCGCGTACGTCCAGGTGGACCGCACCCCGTGGCCGGGCGACCCGGTTGCCCACTGGGAGCAGTGGGAGAAGGAGGTCATCGCCAAGAACAGCCCGCCCGGATACCGCCGCATCGCCCTGCGCCGCACCGCCGTGGCCGGGCACCCGGCGGCCGATCTGGAGTTCGTCTTCGACGCGGGCGGCCGCATGCGCGGGGTGGACCGCGGCGTGAACGCCGGCGGGCGGGCGTACGCGGTGTTCGTCGCGGTTCCGGCTTCGCGGTGGAACGAATACCGGGGAACCGTGAACAATGTCCTCGACACGTTCCGCCCGACGGGGGTGCGATGAACGTCGGGACGACCTGAGGCGTCCCGGAACCACACATGTCCGCGACGTGCGCGTCGGGTGCGGGCCCGATGCGGCGTGCGGCGCGACGGGGGACCATGAGGTCATGGGAGAGGGTCAACTGCTGGCCGACCGCTACCGGCTCGAGGAGGTGGTGGGCCGGGGCGGCATGGGCACGGTATGGCGGGCCCATGACGTCATGCTGGACCGCGACGTCGCGATCAAGGAAGTGGTGCTGCCGCCCGGGTTGACCGCGGCCGAGCGCGACGTGCTGTACGAGCGGACGTTCCGGGAGGCGCGGGCGTCGGCCCGGCTCAACCATCCGTGCGTGGTCACCGTGCACGACGTGGTGCAGGAGTCCGGGCGGCCGTGGATCGTGATGGAGCTGGTGCGCGCCCGCTCCCTGCAGGACCTCATCGAACAGGGGCCGCTGCCGCCGTACCGGGTCGCCGAGATCGGCCTGCAGACGCTGTCGGCGCTGCGCGCCGCGCACGAGAAGGGCATCCTGCACCGCGACGTCAAGCCCAGCAACGTGCTGATCACCGACTCCGGCCGGGTCGTGCTGACCGACTTCGGCATCGCGCAGGCCGAGGGCGACTCCGCCCTCACCCAGACCGGGCTGGTCATGGGCTCGCCCGCGTACATCCCGCCGGAGCGGGCGCGCGGCGAGCGCGCCGTGCCCGCCTCGGACCTGTGGTCGCTGGGCGCCACGCTGTACGCGGCGGTGGAGGGGCACTCTCCCTTCGAGCGGTCGGGCGCGATGTCGTCGCTGGCCGCCGCGTTGAGCGAGCCGGTGCCGCCGCCGCGCAACGCGGGGCCGCTCGCGCCGGTGCTGGACGGGCTGCTGGCCCGCGAACCGGCGCAGCGGATGACCGCGGAGCAGGCGATACCGCTGCTCACCAGGGTCGCCTCGACCCGGCCGGCGCCGCGGGTGCCCGCCCCCCGGCCCGCGTCCCCGCCCGTGCCTCCGCCCGCGTCTCCGCATGCGTCCCCCCGCGCGTCCGCGGCGCGGCGCGCCGACGAGACGGTGGTCGACGAGACGATCGTCGACGAGCCGGTGAAACGGTTCGGCGCCGCGTCGGTTCCGGCTCCGGCGCGGCACGGCGCCGAGGAGACGGTGCTCGACTCGGCCGGGATCGAGGTGCCGACCCGTCCCGACACCGACTCGGCGCCGTACGGCCCGGGCGCGGCGCGCCCGGCGGACGCGGGGCGCCCGTCCGGCGCCTCCCGGCCGTCCGGCGGCGGGGACCCGGGTGTGCGCACGGTGCTGGACGGCGACTGGGTCCGGCCGCGGCGGCCGCCCGTGACGCCGGAGCCGTGGGAGCGGCCCGGCGACAGCTACCCGCGCTGGCAGCCGTCCTCCGGTCCGGGACGTGACGGCGGACGCGAACGGCTGCGCACGGCGGTGTTCGTCACAGTGGTGCTCGTGGTGGTCGCCGCCGTGCTGGTCGGGGCGTACCTCCTGCAGGGCGAGCTCACCGGCGGCTAGAACCGCGCCGGGACCCGGCGTCGGGCCCGACCACGGGACAGGGCGTCGGGACGGCGCGTCGCTGCCGGAAGTCAAGGCGGCGGCTGGTCGGAGGGGAAGAGGGCGTCGAGGGCCTCGCGCAGATCGGCGACGTGGCCGTCCAGGCGGTCGAGGTCCTCGTCCTCGACCGCGGCGCCGCCGCGGCGGGAGCGCAGCCGCGCCACGTCCTCCTCCACGCGGGCCAGCCGCTCGCCCAGCGACCGCAGCAGCCGGTCGCCCTCACCGGTCGCGGGATCGCCGCCGGCCACGGCCCGGCGCAGCAGCTCGGCCTGCCGGCGCAGCCCCATGTGGCGGCGGTGCAGCTCGACGAAGACCTGCACCTTGGCGCGCAGCAGCCACGGGTCGAACGGCTTGGTCACGTAGTCGACGGCGCCGAGCTGGTAGCCGCGGTACACCTGCTCCTCGGCCGAGCCCGCCGCGGTCAGGAAGATGATCGGGATGTCGCGGGTGCGGGGCCGGGACTTGATGTGCGCGGCCGTCTCGAACCCGTCCATGTCCGGCATGACGACATCGAGCAGGATCAACGCGAAATCGTCGTTCAGCAGCTCCTTGAGGGCGGCCTGACCGGACGAGACCGGCACCACCTCGACCGGCAGCGCGTCGAGCACCGCCGCGAGGGCGACCAGGTTCTCCTCGCGGTCGTCGACGGCCAGGATTTTCGTGGCGTGCGTCACCTGACTCCCTCAACCCGGCGGGACGATCGCGTCCAACCCTGTCATGTCCGTACGCCGTTCGGACAGCTCGCGTCGGACATGAAATCGGCACAGATTGAGAATTTCTAGGGCAGCCAGCCGGGTTTGACAAGTCCCGATTCGTAGGCGAGCACGACGAGCTGGGCGCGGTCGCGCGCGCCGAGCTTCACCATGGTGCGGCTGACGTGCGTCTTGGCGGTCGCCGGGCTCACCACCAACCGCTCGGCGATCTCCTCGTTGCTCAGGCCCTCGCCGACGAGCGCCATGACCTCGCGCTCGCGGTCGGTGAGCACGTTCAGCCGCGACGAGGGGGCCGGCTCCTTGGCGCGGGCGGCGAACTCGGCGATCAGCCGCCGGGTGACGCTGGGCGACAGCAGCGCGTCCCCGGCCGCCACCGCCCGCACCGCGTGGATCAGCTCGACCGGCTCGGTGTCCTTGACCAGGAAGCCCGACGCGCCGTTGCGCAGCGCCTCGAAGACGTACTCGTCCAGCTCGAAGGTGGTGAGGATGACGATGCGCACCCCGTCGAGCCGCTCGTCGGAGCAGATCCGCTTGGTCGCGGCCAGGCCGTCCAGGCGCGGCATCCGGATGTCCATGAGCACGACGTCGGGGCGCAGCCGCCGCGCGGCGTCCACGGCCTCCTCGCCGTCCCCGGCCTCCCCGACCACCTCGATGTCGGGCTGGGCGGACAGCAGGGCGCGGAAGCCGGCGCGGACGAGCACCTGGTCGTCGGCGAGCACGACTCTGATCACTCGGCACTCCCTGGGGTGTCCGGTCGGCGGTCGTCGGCGGCGGCGGGGCCGTCCGCGGGCGCGGCGGCCCGCGGGTCGGGCGCGGCGTCCCCGCCGGCGGGGCGGGCCGGAGCGGGCTCCTCGGTGATGGGCAGTGTCGCACGGACGCGGAACCCTCCGCTCGGCCCCGGGCCCGCCGCGAACGTCCCGCCGAGCGCCGCGGCGCGCTCCCGCATGCCGCGGATGCCGCTGCCGCCCGCGTGGTCGTCCAGCAGGGACACCCCCCGGCCGTCGTCCTCGACCCGCACGCGGATCTCGCGCTCGCCGTAGTCGAGGGCGACCCGCACGGTCACCGGGCCGGGCCCGGCGTGCCGCGACACGTTGGTCAGCGACTCCTGGACGATCCGATAGGCGGCCAGGTCGGTGCCCGCGGGCAGCGGCCGCCGCTCGCCGGTGATCTCGGCGCGGACGTCCAGCCCGGCCGAGCGGGCCCGGTCCAGCAGCTCCTCCAGCCGGTCCAGCCCGGCGGTGGGGGAGCGCGGCGCGCTCTCGCCCTCCGCGCGCAGCACGCCGATCACCGAGCGCATCTCGGTGAGCGCCTCCTTGCTGGCCTCCTTGATCGCCGTCAGCGCGGTGCGCGCCGCCGCCGTCCCGGACGGCCCGGGATCCCCGTCGATCAGGTGCAGCGCCACGCCCGCCTGCACGTTGATCATCGAGATGTTGTGCGCGAGGACGTCGTGCAGCTCCCGGGCGATGCGCAGCCGCTCCTCGCTCGCCTGCCGCTTCTCCTCCTCGGCGCGGGTGCGGGCGGCCGCGGCCAGCTTCTGCCCGCGCATGCGGATCAGTTCGGCGGCGGTCAGCACCACCAGCGCCCAGGCCACCGTGAACGTGACGGTGCCAAGGCTAGGCTGCTCCACCGGGAACAGCCGGTCGCCCTGGCCGCGCCGCTCCAGCGGGACGCCGATGAACGCGGTGAGGGTGAAGTATCCGGCGACGGCGGCGCCCGCGCCGCCCCAGGCGATCACGCGGTGGCCCGCCACCACGGCGTTGAGCAGCGCCACGGCCATCGCGACCGGCGCCGGGCCCATGGTGTAGGCGCGCAGGAAGTACAGCCCGGTGATCACGCCGACCACGGCCAGGGTGAGGACGGGACGGCGGCGCCGCAGCAGCAGCATCGCCGGACCCGCCAGAAGCAGCGCCACGCCGAAGCCGTCCAGGTACTGGAACGGGTAGTCGTGCCCGTTCCCGAACGGATGCGGGTCGCCCCACGGACCTCCCTGCGGACCCCTGCCGCCGCCTCCGCCCTGCGCGCCGAAGGAGCCGCCGACCTGGAAGATCGCCAGTAACAGCGGCACCACCCACACCGGCCACCGCGACGGCGACGGCGGGTGCGACGGCGGGTGCGGCCGGATGTGTGCGCCCCCCGCGGTAGTGCTCATTCCTGCAGGTTATGCCGGGGCCGGGCGGCGGGTCATCGGCTCGCGGGAGGGATCGCCCGTACTCCGTGCGGTGTAGCCGTCCCCCGGGCAGCCCGCCCCCTGGAGGTCCGGCCGCGTCAGCCCGCCAGCCACTCGCCGGTCTCGACGCTCACCAGCCCGTGCCGCGCCGCCTCGATCACCGCCTCCCGCTGCGAGTGCACGCCCAGTTTGCTCAGCACGCTCTGCACGTGGCTGCGGGCGGTGCTGCGGGTCACGCCCATGGCCTTGGCGAGCGTCTGCGTCGACTCGCCCCGGGCGAGCCGGGTGAGCACCTCGCGTTCGCGCGGGGTGAGGAACCGCGCCGCCTGCTGCGCCGGGCCGCGCGGCCGGGCGCCCTCGGCGCCGCCGCGCGCCACGGCCTGGTCGACCACGGTCTCGCCCGCGGCGACCCGCTGCAGCACGGCGAGGATGTCGCCCGTCGGACGGCCCTTGTGCGCGACCCCGTGCACGCCGGCCGCCAGCGCCGCGTCCAGCACGGACCGGTCCAGGTAGCCGGTGAGGACGACGAACCGCGTGCGCGGCGCCGCGCGCAGCAGGCGGGGCATCCACTGCAGCGCGTCGCCCTGGGGGAACCGCAGGTCGACCAGGCACACGTCGGCGTCGCGGGTGCGCAGCACCGGCAGCAGCTCCGGCGGCGAGTAGGCCACGCCCACCACGACGTGCCCGGCGTCGGCCAGCACCAGCGACAGCGAGTCGGCGAACATCGCGTGGTCGTCGCACACGATGACCCTCATGGGCGCGCCCGTCCCGCGTCGGCGGACACAGCGGAGGACACAGTGGAGGACACAGCGGAGGACACGGCGGCGGAGGCGGCGGCCCGCGCGGGCGGCGCCGCGGGAAGCAGCAGGCGGACGCGGGCGCCGCCCATCTCACAGGTGCGGATCTCCAGGGCGCCGCCGTGGCCGGACACGATGTCGTGCACGATGCCCAGCCCCAGCGGCGAGCGTCCCGGTTCGGCCCCGTGCCGCGGCGGGTCCGCGGCCGCGCCGCCGTACCCGCCGAAACCGGGGCCGTCGTCGTCCACCTGGACGACCACCCAGCCGTGCGCGGCCTCCACCCGCACCTCGACGCGGCCCTCCGCCATCCGGCACGCGTTGTCCAGGACATTGCGCAGGGCCCGCCACAGCGCCACCGGATCCGCGCGCGCCCACGCCTCCCGGCCGTCGAACAGGACGCGGTGCGAGGTGGCCAGGCGTATACCGGTGACGGCCTCGGCGGCCAGCTCGTCCACCCGGATGGGCTCCGGGGCGGGCTCGGGCGGCGCGCCGTGCGCCGCGTCGTTGTCGTCGTTGTCGTCGTCGTTGTCGTCGGCGGCCTCCAGCCGCCGCAGCAGGTGGTCCAGCCAGCGGGTCTCGCCGAGCAGCTGCTCGACGCGGGCGCGGCTCGCGGCGCCGACGTCGTCGGCGACCGCCACGGCCGACGCCAGCATGATGATGGTGCCCAGGCCGTGGCGGATGTCGTGGCGCAGCCGGCGCCGCCGCAGGTCCGCGGCGGGCGGCCCGTCGGCGTCGGCGAGCGGTGCGGTCCCCGCGCACCGCGCCGCCGACCGCGCCCGTTCCGTCGGGGACGACCGAACCTGCCCGTCGTTCATAAGGACCCCCGTCCCGTTTTTCAGCACCCAAACGACCGTCACCCGCGGCCCGTCGCGATGTCCAGTCAATTGGCCGCAACCGACCAGGCGCTGACCGGAAGCGGACATGTTAAAGATTGGGTAAACCAGGTTTATTGATGGAGAGTCGCAGAGGCGATTGCCCTAGCCGCGCCGCCATTATTTCCTCCCTTCGGCGTAGACGGGATGCGCATATCGGCGGGTGCGGCCCCCGCGGCGGACGCAGACAATCGCCGCATGGCGACGATCACTTTTCTCGGACACGCCGGACTGGCGGTCCAGGCGAGGGCGTTCCTCCTGCTCGCGGACCCGTGGCTGGCCCCCACCGGAGCCTTTCTGGGGTCGTGGCACCAGTATCCGAGAAACGATCATCTCGACGTTTCCGGACTGCTGGAGGCCGACTGGGTCGCCGTCTCCCACGAACATCTCGATCACTTCGACCCCTGGGTCATCGAACGGCTGTCCGAGCGCACCCGCATCCTCATTCCGCGCTATCCCGGACCGGCCTTCCGCGATCGGATGCGGCGCGCCGCCGGGTCCCGCCAGGTCATAGAACTCGAACCCTGGGAGCAATTCCCGTTGGACAATCGCGGTTCCTGGATCACCGCGATTCCCGAGTTGTCGCCGATGTGCCACGACGCCGCCTTTCTCATCGTGGCGGACGGCCGCGCGGTGCTGAACTGCAACGACGCCCGGCTGACCGCGGCGCAGGCGCGGCGGGCCAAGCACCTGGCCGGGGGCCGTCTGGAGCTGATGGCGGTGCAGACCTCCGGGGCGTCCTGGCATCCGATCTGCTACGAGTACCCGCCCGACGAGATGGCCCGGGTGTCGATGGAGAAGCGGGTGTCCAAGCTGCGCGCCGTCCAGCGCCTGGTCCGGCAGACCGGGCCGGAGCTGGCCGTGCCGTTCGCCGGGCCGCCGTGCTTCCTGGACGACGAGGTCGCCCCGCTCAACTGGGTGCTGGACCGGCGGGACGGCGCGTTCTGCGACCCCGAGGCGTCCGTCGAGTGGCTGCGCGAGCACCTGCCCGCCCAGCGCTGGGACCACTTCAAGCCCGGCGACGTCCTCGACCTGGACACCGGGGAGATCGCCCGCGACCCGGTGTCGGCCGAGTTCTCCTACGACGACGCGTTCCGGCCCGGCTACCTGGCGCGGTACGCCGCCGACCGCGCCCCGCTGATCGAGCAGGCGGTCGCCGAGCTCCCCGAGCCCGGCCCCGGCCTGGCCGACCGGTTCGCGGCCCACATGCGCCACCTCGGCGGGCTCAACGAGTACTTCCTGCGGCGCATCGCCATGACCGTCCGGTTCGACATCACCGGTCCCCACGGCGGGGTGTGGGACGTGCGGTTCGCGCCCGAGGGGGTGACGGTGGACGACGCCTCCCCCGACGTCCGCCCGCACTACCGCATCACCACCGCGGGGCGCTGGGTGGACGGGGTGCTCGACGGCCGCATCGCCTGGGAGGACCTGTTCATCTCCTTCCGGCTCAGCCTCTACCGCGACCCCGACGTCTACAACGACCATCTGGTCGGGCTGCTCAAGCACGCCAACGCCCCGGCGCTGCGCGCCGTCGAGGAGTACGAGACGGGCCGCGACGAGTCCGAGCGCATCGTCGTCGAATGCGACGGCCGCTCCTACGACATCCCGCGCTACTGCCCGCACGCCGGCGAGGACCTCTCCGTCGGCGCGGTCGTCAGCGACGGCCGGCTGCACTGCCTGGCCCACAACTTCGTCTTCGACCTCGCCACCGGCGAGTGCGTCAACGCCCGTTCCACCAACCTCACCAGTCGGCCCCTGCCGTGACCCCGGCCTCCGCGGGGTCGCGGCGGGCCGGCCGCGCGTCCGCGCTCCACGTCGGCGCGTCCGCCGGGCACTCGGCGCCCCGGCGACGCGTTGGACGATCAGGACGACGAAGGCGGAACGGTCGTCACCGCGTGACGATCCCGTGCGTCCGCATCATTCGCATGCGGGTCGATCATGCAAAGTGTAGGGTTTTTCCCTGCTTGACAGGGTTGTGGGTGCTGGGGGGAACGAGTGCGCGGGCTTGGTGCGATGGGGCGCCGTATCGACATGGCGGCGCGCGCGATGCGGCGGATGCCCCGCCGTCGGCTGGGTCTGCTGATCGCCGCGTTGGCGCTGGTCGTGGTGGGGCTGGAGGCCGCGGCGCTGCAGCTCGGCGCGTTCGAGCTGCCGCTGCCCACGGGCCAGGCGGTGGCCGACCAGGCGGGCGGCGGCGGCCGCTGAGACCCGTCCGCCGGCCACTCCGCGCGACCCGCGCCGACGTCAGCGGGCGTTGTGCTCCTTCATGACCGACTGCAGGTCGGGGAGTCCGCCCCGGCCGTCGGCGTCGGCGAGAGTGGGGCAGGCCCATTCGCGCTGCCGGCCCCACGAGTACGAGATGTCCATGGGCGGATTCGGCGCCAGCCGGTACCAGCGCTGAAGAATGGCGCGCAGCTGCGCCTCGGTCGGCAGGCGGAACCGGTACGTGCCGTCGGTGCAGCTCTGCCCGAACGTCTGGAACACCGGGACGATCACCCGGCGCGGGATCCCGGCCTCGTCGGCCATGCGGACCATGCGGTCGATCTGGCCGATGTCGCAGCCGGGGCGCTTGCGTTCGCACGGGTAGGGGTCCAGCCCGACGAGGTCGACGCCGGTCCGGGCGGGGGCGACCGCGCGCATCGGCTGCCAGTCGGTGAGCGACACGAAGGAGACCTGTCCGGGCGCGTGCCGCCGGATGTGGTCGGCGCGGCGGCGGATCTCCCCGGCCACCTCCGGGCACTCGCCGGGGTTCGGCTCGTCGGACAGGTACCACCCGTACACCTTCGGGTGCCGGGCCAGGCGCCGCACGGTCGCGGCGAACTCCTCGAACGGCAGCTCGAACGGCCCGCACGTGGTATTGCCGACCCACAGCAGCGCCTGCATGCCGTCCGGGACCCGGCTGAGCGACCAGTCGTCCGGGTGGACGTCGACCAGGTCGTAGCCGAGCGCGCGCAGGCGCGGGAAGTCGTCCGGCTCGGCGTTGAGGGCGATGTGCCGGGTGGCGCCGGGCCGGGTGGCGGGACGGCCGGGGGCGGCGGGCGGCCCCTGGTACGGCCCGTCGTCGGACGGGCCGCGCCGCGCGTGCACCACGACCAGCGCCGCGGACAGCGCCGCCGCCAGCGCCGCCACCGCCGCCCAGACCTTGAACCCGACGCCCATCGCGCGCTCCCGAGGACTTGCTCCGACGCCGTCAGGCCGCCGAACCGGAGTCTCCGGCAGGTCGGCGGACCTTCACCATCGGTGTTCCCGTGACAGCGGACCCGGTGTCATGCGATGGCGCGTCACCGGTTTCCGCGGCATCGGACCGTGCGACGCCCGCCCGCGCGGCGTGCGGTGTCGCGGCGTCGGCGGTCACGCCGCTCACGATCGCCCTGACCTCGGGCGGGGGAGCGAGCGGCAGACGCAGGACCAGCCGGGCGGTGTCCGCGAGCGTCCGCAGGGTGGCGCGCAGCGTCGGCTCCCGCAGGTACAGCGCGTCGATGGCGGCGCGCGTCGGCACGACCCGCTCGATGTACTCGGCGAGGTCGACCTCCCGGCCGGGGGTCAACAGGTCGTAGTCGGGCAGGTGGACCTGCGCGAAGCCCGTCATGCCGGGACGGTGGTCGAACACCCACCGGTGCGCCGGGTCGTAGTACACCGCCAGCTCGTAGGTCTCCGGACGCGGACCGACCAGCGTCATGTCCCCGCGCAGCACGTTGACCAGCTGCGGCAGCTCGTCCAGCGACCACTTGCGCAGCAGCCGGCCCAGGCGCGTCACGCGCGGGTCGTGCTCGGCGGTCACCGTGAGCCCCCCGGCGTCCCGCCGCATGGTGCGGAACTTGTACATGGTGAACGGACGTCCGCCCTGCCCGACCCTGACCTGCCGGAAGAACCCGGGCCCGCGGCTGGTCGCGCGCACCAGCAGGTACAGCACCGCCATGGGCACGCACAGCAGCACCAGACCCGCCGCCGCGCCGACGACGTCCAGGAGCCGGCGGGCGCGCGACGGCGGGATGCCGTCGGACGGGTCGACCGGACGGGCCACGAGCCCGCCTTCCGAGACCGGCATGCGGTCACCTCTTCCCTGTGATTCCCTCGTGACCGGCGGTCCGCTGGACGCGGACGAACCACGCCAGCAGCGCCGCGGTGGTGGCGACGAACGACACGGAGGTGGCGACGGCGGCGCCGACCGCCTCGTAGCGCGGGATGAGCAGCGAGCCGCACGCGACCACGACCGCCAGGCCCACGGCCTGGCCCATGGACGCGGCCCCCGGCCGCCCCACCCCGTACAGGCACGCCATGACCAGCCCGGTGACGCCGAACGTGGCGACCCCGGCCAGGCGGATGTGGGTGGGCGTCACCGCGTCGGCGAACACGTCCCCGAACACCCACGGCAGCGCGGTGCCCGCGACCAGCGCCAGCGGCAGCGCGGCCGCGACCGACACGCCGAGCGCCGGCAGGATCAGGCGGCGGGTGCGCCGGATCGCCTCGGCCCGGTCCTCCCGGGCGAAGTCGGGATACAGCACGTAGTTGACGGCGAGGCCGGGCAGCTGCACCAGCTCGGCGAACTTGCTGGCGACCGTGTAGACGCCGAGCGCCTTCGGCCCGGCCAGCCCGCCCAGCAGCGCCATGTCGAACCGCAGCTGCAGCAGGTCGATGAGCTGGCCGAGGTAGCCGCGGTAGCCGTACCCGACCATGCTGCGGGCCAGCCGCGGGTCGAAGCGGCCCCACCCGCGGAAGAAGCCGCGGCGGGCGAGCCGCGCGCCGATCCACGCGGCCGCCGCGACGTCCGCCAGCACCAGCGCCGTGATCAGCGCGCCCGGACCGTGCCAGGCGACGAGGACCAGCAGGTAGAAGGGCAGGAACACGAACTCCTCGACGGCGATCGCCAGGTTGGCGCCGCGCAGGTCGTCGCCGCCCTGCAGCAGGCCCTTGCCGACCGACACGAACCCCTGCGTCACGCAGGGCGCGGTGGCCGCCAGCGTCACCCAGTACGGGAACGCGGCGAAGAAGACCCGGTGCAGCAGCGGCCCGGCGGTCAGCCAGACCAGACCGCTGAGCGCCGCGCCGGCGACGGTCAGCCAGACCAGGGTGGGACGCACCCGCGTCCCGTCGTGCTCGCGGCCCGCCAGGAAGTACGGCGCGGCGACCGGCAGCCCGGCGCCCGCCAGGTGGCAGATCAGGGCGGGCAGGATCCGCACCAGCGTGAACGCGCCGACGAGCGCCGGCCCGCCGATCCGCGCGACCAGCACCGTGGCCAGGCCGAGCGAGGCGAGCGCGCCGACGCGTCCGGCCATGTTCCCCGCCATCAGCGCCAGCACCCTGCCCGTGACGGTGCGCCGCGCGGCGGGCGCGGGGGCGGCCGCCCGGGACGCGGGCCTGGGACGGGCCCCGCTCATCGCGCTCCCTCCCGGTGCGCCCGCGGACCGGCGGGACCGGGCGCGGCCGGGG
>NZ_BCQU01000031.1:0-64246 GCF_001552235.1 Actinomadura rubrobrunea NBRC 15275
CGGCGCGGCCAGGGCGACGGCGCGCGGACCCGCCGCCCGCAGCGCGCCCGGCGCCGGCGATGAGGGCGTGTCCGACCGTCCCCCGCCCGTCCGACGCGAACGCGGCCGAGGCGCGCCGGGGGACGGTGAAGGCGGCCGAACCGTAGACGGCCGTGACGCCCCCCGCCGAGGCGGGACGGGGCACGGCGGCGAGGATTCCGGCGGGAGAGACGCATGACCGGGCACGAATTGATCTTCACGCTGCTCGGCGTGGTCGCCGTCGGATCGGCCGTCCTGGTGGTCACCACGCGGCAGCTCGTGCACGCGGCGCTGTGGCTGGTGGTGTCGTTCGGCGCCCTCGCCGGCGGCTATCTGGTGCTGACCGCCGAGTTCGTGGCGTGGGTGCAGGTGCTCATCTACGTCGGCGCGGTGGTCGTGCTGCTGCTGTTCGGGATCATGCTGACCCGGGCGCCGATCGGCCGGTCGGCCGACCTGGACTCCGGCAACCGGTGGGTGGCGCTCGGCGTCGCCCTCGCCACGGCGGGCGTGCTCGTGTCGGTGCTGGTCGTGGGGTTCCGGGACGCGTACCTGCCGTTGCGGGAGGGCGGCGGATCGGCCGACGCGCTCGGCTCCGCCGTGTTCCGGACGTGGGTGCTGCCGTTCGAGGTGCTGTCGGTGCTGCTGCTCGCGGCGCTGGTCGGCGCGATCGTGCTGTCCCGCTCCGACGTCGGCGGGCCCGAGCAGGCGCCGCCGAAGCGGGCCGCGCAGGCGAAGGGCGCGCCGGAGAAGGGCGCGCCGGAGAAGGGCGCGCCGGAGAAGGACGCGCACGAGGAGAAGGAACTCACGACGAAGCGGGGCGAGGGCTGATGCATGCCGCATATCCCGCGGTCGTCGCGGCGCTGCTGTTCTCGGTGGGCGTGTACGGGGTGCTGGCCCGGCGCAACGCCATCCTGGTGTTGATGTCGGTGGAGCTGATGCTCAACGCCGTCAACCTCAACCTCGTCGCCTTCGACATGTGGTGGCGCGACCGGTTGCACGGCGGCCAGGTGCTGACCCTGTTCACCATCGTGATCGCCGCCGCGGAGGTGGGGCTGGGTCTGGCGATCGTCCTGCTGGTGTACCGGAACCGCAGGACGATCGACGTCGACCGGCTGCGGACGCTGGCCGAGGACGGCGCGTCCCGGACACGGCCGCCCGACGGCGACGACGCGGCGGCCGCCGTGCGCGGCGGCGAGGGGAGCGCCACGTGATCGCGTCGATCTCCGTCGTCATCCTGCTGCCGTTCGCCGCGGCGTTCGCCGGGATGCTGCTGGGCCCCCGGCTGTCCGACCGGCTGCGCCCGCGCCGGCCCGCCGGCGAGGCCGCCGAGACCCAGGCCGCCGCGGTGCCCGGCGGCGGCCCGCGCGCGACCGGACCGGCCTGGTGGCGGGCCGCCTTGGCGGCGGAGCGCTCGCCGCTGCGCAACGGGCCCGCGCTGATCGCCTGCCTGCCCGTCGCGGTCGCCGCCGTCCTCGCCGCCGTCGCGGCGTTCGCCGTCTGGCGCGCCCCCGGCACGCGGACCGGCACCCTCACCCTGATCGAGACGGGCTCGGCGCCGGTCGAGGTCGGCCTGCGGGTGGACGGCCTGTCGGCCGTGGTCGGGCTCATGGTGTGCTGCGTGGCCCTGGCGGTCCAGGTCTACTCGGTCGCCTACATGGCCAAGGACCCCCGCTACTCCTCCTACGCGGCGTTCATCTCCCTGTTCACCGCGGCGATGCTGCTCGTGGTGTACGCCGCCGACCTCCTGCTGCTCTACGTCGGTTGGGAGGTCATGGGGATCTGCTCGTACTTCCTGATCGGCCACCACTGGGAGAACCGGGCCAACTCGCGCGCCGCCGTCAAGGCGTTCCTGATCACCCGGCTCGGCGACGTCGGCTTCCTGTTCGGCGTCTTCGCCCTGGGGCTCGGCGCCCGCTCGTTCGAGATCGGCGAGGTGCTGGCGCGGGCCGGGACGCTGCCGGACGCGACCGTCACGGCGGCCGCGCTGCTGCTCCTGGCCGGGGTGGCGGGCAAGAGCGCGCAGTTCCCGCTGCACACCTGGCTGCCGGACGCGATGGCGGGCCCGACCCCGATCAGCGCGCTCATCCACGCGGCCACCATGGTGGCGGCGGGCGTGTACGTCGTGGCCCGCGTGTACGGGGTGTTCCTGGAGGCCCCGGCCGCGCTGACGCTGCTGGGCCTGCTGGCGGTGATCTCGATGCTGGGGTCGGCGCTGGCGGCGCTGGCGCAGGACGACATCAAGCGCGTCCTGGCGTACTCGACGATCAGCCAGCTGGCGGTGATGGCGGCCGGGCTGGCGGTCGGCGCGTGGAACGGCGCGGTCTTCCACCTGCTCACGCACGGGGCGTTCAAGGCGCTGCTGTTCCTGGCCGCCGGCTGCGTGATCATGACGGCCGGGTCCAACATGCTGCGCCACTACGGCGGACTGCGCACCGGGATGCCGCTGACGTTCTGGTCGATGACGGTCGGGCTGGCCGCGCTGGTCGGCGTGCCGCCCACGAGCGGCTGGTTCAGCAAGGACGCCGTCATCGAGGCCGCCCTCCACACCGCCGGCCACGGCGGCGACCTCGCCCCGGCGATCCCCGGCGCGCCGACGGCGCACATCCCGGCGGGGGCCGCCTGGCTGGTGTACGCGGGCCTGCTGCTGACGGTCGCGGTGACGGCGGCGTACGCCGCGCGCCTGTGGCTGATGACGTTCTTCGGCGAGCCGCGCGGCCGGTACGAGGTCCGCGAGGCGCCGAAGGCGATGTCGTGGACGGTGGCGGCGCTGGCCGTGCCGTCCGCCGTCCTCGGGTTCTTCGGGCTGGGGGCGGACGAACTGCGCCCGCACCTCGGGTCGGCCGTGCCGGCGCTGGTGCTCGCGGCGGCGGGCGCGGGCGCCGCGTACTACGTCTGGAACCGCGACCCGGCCGTCGACCCCGCGCGGGCGCTCGGCCCGGTCCGCGACCTGTTCGCCCGCGCGTTCCGCGTGGACGACCTGTACGCGGCGGCGGTCGTCCGCCCGGTGCGGGCCCTGGCGCGGCGGGTCGTCACGGTCGACGGGCGCGGCGTCGACGCGGCGGTGGTCGGCGCCGCCCGCGGCGCGCGGGAGCTCGCCGAACCGCTGCGGCTGCCGCAGAACGGCAACCCGCAGACCTATCTCACCGGCCTGATCGCCGGGATCGTCCTCCTCACGGCCGGGGCGGTGATCCTCCTGTGATCTTCGTACTGATGATCGCGATCCCGCTGGCGGGCGCGCTGGCGCTGCTGCTTCCGCCGGACCGGTTCCTGCCCGACGACGCCGCCGTGCGCCGCTACGGGGCCGCGGTGTCGGGCGCGACGCTGCTCGTCGCCCTGTCCGCGGCGGCGGCCTTCGACTACGGCGACCCGGCACGCGTCCAGCTGGCGGTCGACCGCGACTGGGCGCCCGCCATCGGCCTGCGCTTCCACCTCGGCGTCGACGGCATCTCGCTGCCGCTGGTGCTGCTGACCGCGCTGCTGTCGTTCCTGTGCTTCGTGCTCGTCGTGCGGCACCCCCCGTCCGCCGCGGACGGGGCGCGCGTCGCGCACTCGGACCGGCTGCTCGTCGGGCTGCTGCTGGTGCTGGAGGTCGGGCTGCTCGGCACGTTCACCGCGCTCGACCTGGTGCTGTTCTTCGTGTTCTTCGAGGTCGTGCTCATCCCGATGTACGCGGTGATCGCGCTGTGGGGCGGCCAGGGCCGCCGCGCCGCCGCGTACAAGTTCATCCTCTACACGCTGCTCGGGTCCGGGCTGCTGCTCGCCGGGATGCTGCTGATCGCGGTGAACGCCGGGACGCTCGACATGACCGAGCTGGCCCGCCGCCACGGCGCGGGCGTCGCGCACGGCGTGCAGGTCACCGCGTTCCTGCTGATGGCGCTGGGCTTCGGCATCAAGGCGCCGATGTGGCCGCTGCACACCTGGCTGCCCGACGCGCACACCGAGGCGCCCACGGTCGGGTCGGTGCTGCTCGCCGGGGTGCTGCTGAAGATGGGCACGTACGGCCTGATCCGGATCGCGCTGCCGCTCGCCCCGGACGGCGCCGTCTTCTGGGCGCCGTGGCTGGGCCTGCTCGCCGTCGTCGGCATCGTCTACGGCGCCCTGGCGTGCCTGGCGCAGCGCGAGCTGAAACGGATGATCGCGTACTCGTCCGTCGGGCACATGGGGTTCGTGCTGCTGGGCATCGCCACCCTCACCCCGGTCGGAGTGAACGCGGCGCTGTTCGGCAACATCGCCCACGGGCTGATCACCGGGCTGCTGTTCTTCCTCGTCGGGGCGGTCAAGGTCCGGTACGGCACCGGCGACCTGGACGCCCTCGGCGGCGGCATGCTGGCCGAGGCGCCGCGCCTGGCGTCCATCCTGACGTTCGCCTCGGTCGCCAGCCTGGGCCTGCCCGGCCTGGCCGGGTTCTGGGGCGAGATGCTCGCCCTGCTCGGCGCGTACCGGCCGAACGCCGACCTGCCCCGCGAGACGTTCACGACGTTCATGGTCGTCGGCGGCCTCGGCGCGGTGCTGACCGCGGCCTACTTCCTGCGCATGCTCGCCAAGATCACGCACGGGACGGTGCCGGACGACCGCCGCGCCGCCGCCCTCGCCGCCGACGCCGAACCGGCCGCCCCGCGGCCGGAGACGGCGGAGCCGCGGCAGGTCGCGACCAGGCCGCGCGCGGACGCGGCGGCCATCGCGCCGATCACCCGCTACGAGTACGCCGCCTGGACCCCGCTGATCGTCCTCACCCTGCTGGTCGGCCTGTGGCCCAAGACGCTGCTGGACGTGACCACCGCCCCCGTGCGCGCGCTCCTCGGAGGCGGCTGATGGCGGACCGACGCCCCATGCCGGAAGGGACGGCCGGATGATCATCCAGAGCATCGACTACGCCGCCGTCGCGCCCCCGCTGATCGTCGCGGTGGCGGCCGTCGCGCTGCTGCTCGGCGACGCGTTCGACGCGCCGCGCCGGGCGCTCGGCGGGGCGTCCTGCGCGGCGCTGGCCGCCGCGCTCCTCGCCGTCGTCGCGCTCGCGGCCGACGGCGACCGCCGCGCCACCTTCTGCGTCCCCGGCGGCCTGCGCGGCGACGGCCCGCCGTCCTGCTCGTACGTCGCGGACCAGTTCACGCTGCTGTTCCAGGGCGTGGTGCTGGCCGCCGGAGTGGTCGTCGTCCTGCTGTCCCTGGACGAGATCACCCGGGCGCGGATGCCCGCCGGGGAGTACCACTTCCTGCTGCTGGCCGCGACCACCGGCGCGCTCACCCTGGTCGCCGCGCGCGACCTGGTGCTGCTGGTCGCCGCGCTGGAGACGCTGTCGCTGCCGGTGTTCGCCCTCGTCGGCCTGCGCCGCTACGACGGGGCCGCCACCGAGGCCGCGCTGAAGCTGTTCCTGGTCTCGGTGATCTCCGCGGCGGTGATGCTGTTCGGCGTCAGCCTGCTGTACGGCGCCACCGGCGCCATGCACCTGGACCGGCTCGCCCCCGCCCTCGGCCGCCTGCCCGCCGACCTGGAGCCGGTCGCGGTGGCCGGGATCGTGCTGGTGCTGGCCGGGTTCGCGTTCAAGGTCGCGGCCGTGCCGTTCCACTTCTGGGCCCCGGACGTCTACCAGGGCGCCCCGCTGCCGGTCGCCGCGTTCCTCTCTGTGGTGTCGAAGGCGGCGGGCTTCGCCGGACTGGCGATCGTGCTGGCGCTCGGCCTGCCCGCGTACGGGCGCGTGTGGGGGCCGCTGATCGCCGTGGTCGCCGCCGTCACCATGACCGTCGGCAACGTGATGGCGCTGCGCCAGCGCACCGCGATCCGGCTGCTGGCCTGGTCGTCGGTCGCCCAGTCCGGGTACATGCTGGCGCCGCTGGCGGTCGGCGACCACCGGCTGCCCGAGGCCGTCGCCGCCACCACCGCCTACGTCGCCCTCTACGCGGTGATGAACATGGGCGCGTTCGCCGTGGTCGTCGCCGTCCAGCGCCGCGGCCCGCACTCGCGCTGGGACGGCCTGGACGACTTCCGCGGCCTGGCCCGCAGCAGCCCCGCCGTCGCCGCCGCGCTGGCGTTCTTCCTCATCTGCCTGGCCGGCCTGCCGCCGGGCGTCATGGGCCTGTTCGCCAAGGTCGTGGTGTTCCGCGCGGCCCTGGCCGGAGGGGTGACGTGGCTGGCGGTCGTCATGGCCGTCAACACCGTCATCGGGCTGTACTACTACCTGGTGTGGGCCGTGCGGCTGTTCGCCGCGCCGCCCGCCGGGGCCCGGCCGCCCGTGCCGGACGGCGGCGTTCCCGTCCGCGCCGCCATCGCCGCCGCGGCCGCCGGCGCCGTGGTGCTGTCGGCGGCGCCGCAGCTGGTGCTGCAGACGGTGTCGAACGTCACCTGACCGTCCCGGCACCACGGCCGCACCCCCCGGGGCGCGGCCGCCGCATGGGAACGTTTCGCCAGGTCACACCGTTTCACTGGCAGCGGTAGAGCAAGGGGAGGCGGACGAAAGTGCACCTCAACGGCGTCAAGACGGCCGCCCTCATCGCGGCCTTGTCGGCGTTGATGCTGGCCGTCGGCTGGGCGCTGGGACGCGGTGCCGGGTTGGCCGTCGCCCTGGTGATCGCCTTGGTCACCAACGGCGTGGCGTACTTCTTCAGCGACCGCATCGCGCTGCGCGCGATGCGCGCGCACCCGGTCGGGGAGGTCGAGGCGCCCGTCCTGTACCGGGTCGTCCGGGAGCTGGCGACGTCCGCGCGCCGGCCCATGCCGCGGCTGTACGTGTCCGAGACCATGCAGCCCAACGCGTTCGCCACCGGCCGCAACCCGCGCAACGCGGCGGTCTGCTGCACCCGCGGCCTGCTGCACATGCTGGATGAGCGGGAGCTGCGGGCCGTGCTCGGCCACGAGCTGTCCCACGTCTACAACCGCGACATCCTCATCTCCTCCGTGGCCGCCGCCATCGCCACGGTCATCACCTACCTGTCGTACCTGGCGGTGTTCCTGCCCGTCGGCCGGTCGGAGGACGACGACGGCCCCGGCGTCCTGGGCGCGCTGCTCATGCTGGTCCTCGGCCCGATCGCCGCCGCCGTGGTCCAGATGGCGATCAGCCGGACCCGCGAGTACCAGGCCGACGCGTCCGGCGCCCAGCTCACCGGCGACCCGCTGGCCCTCGCCAGCGCGCTGCGCAAGATCGACGCGGGCACCCGGGCCCGGCCGCTGCCGCAGGACCCCGAGCTGGCCACCGCCAGCTCCCTGATGATCGCCAACCCGTTCCGCGGCGCGGGCATCGGCCGCCTGTTCTCCACCCACCCGCCCATCGCCGACCGCATCGCCCGCCTGGAGCGCATGGCCGGCCTCCGCTGAGCCCCGGCCGCTAAGGGAGCGTCAGCACGACCGGACCGTCGGCCGTGATGGCGACGGTGTGCTCGAAATGCGCGGCGCGGCTGCCGTCCGCCGTGGCGATCGACCAGCCGTCCGGCAGCACCTCGGCCGCGTCGCGGCCGCCCTCGTGGAACATCGGCTCGATCGCGATCGTCAGACCCTCCTGGAGCAGCAGCCCGCGCCCGGGCCGCCCGACGTTCGGCACGTCCGGTGCCTCGTGCATCCGCGTCCCGATGCCGTGGCCGCCGCAGCCCTGCAGGATGCCGTACCCGGCCTCGCGGGCCGTGCGCATGACCGCGTACGAGATGTCGCCCATGCGGCCGCCCGGCCGGGCCTGTTCGATCGCCCGCTCCAGCGCCGTCCGCGTGACGTCCATCAGCCGCACGGCGTCGGCGTCGGCCTCCCCGACCGCGAACGTGATCGCGGCGTCCCCGTGATAGCCGCCCACCTCGGCGCCGCAGTCCACCGACACCACGTCGCCGTCCTTGAGCACCCGCCCGTCCGGGATGCCGTGCACCACCACCTCGTTCACCGAGACGCAGATCGTCGCCGGGTAGGGCGTCGGCGCCCAGTCGGGGTGGTAGTACAGGAACGACGGCCGGGCCCCGCCTCCTTGATGCACCGCGCCGCGACCGCGTCCAGTTCCGCCAGCGGCACCCCGGGCTCGGCCGCCTCCCGCACCTTCTCCAGCGTGCGGGCCACCACCCGGCCCGCCTCGCGCATGATCTCCCACTCCCGCGGGCTGCGATACGTCACCATGGATGAAGATAGTAATACCAGTATTAGAATCCTCCGCCATGGTGCGCACACCACTCACCTCAGAGCAGCGGGACCGCGGCAAGGCCCTCGGCCAGATCCTGCGGGCCGCCCGGGGGCCGCGCAGCGCCGCGGCCGTCGCCGCCGAGGCCGGCATCTCCCTGGACACCCTCCGCAAGATCGAACGCGGCGCCATCGCGGCGCCCGCGTTCTTCACCGTCGCGGCCCTCGCCCGCGTCCTCGACCTGGACCTGACCGCCCTCGCCCGCGAACTCGAACCGTTCGACGAATCCCGCCTCGCGGGCTGAACCTCAGGCGCGTCCCGACCATCTACACCTACGGGCGGCGGCGCCTTCAGCGGGGGAAGACGCCGCCGCCCCCTCCCACGCCACCAACACCATCCCTCCCGTTGTTGGTTTCGTGGTGTGACGGCCCGATTTCATTTCGCGTTGTGGCCTTGCGTTTTACTCTCGGATTGTCGAGCGGTTGTGGGAGGCGCGAGGCCGATGCATGACGAAACCTCCATCGGGGCCCGGCTCCAGGCGCTTCGCCGCTGGCGCGGCATGAGTCTGGATGAGCTCGCCGGATTGTCGGGTTTGAGCAAGAGCCATCTGTCTCGCGTCGAGCGTGGACTTCGCGCCCTGGACCGCCGCTCGCACATCGCCGCCATCGCCAACGCATTGCGCGTCTCCGAAACCGACCTGGTCGGCGGCCCGCACCTGACGAAGGACCCCGTCCAATCCGGCCCGCACGCAGCCATCCCGGCGCTGCGCGTCGCCATCCAGACCAATCGCCTCGGAGACGCGCTGGTCGACCGGGCGCACCCGCTGCCCGAACTCGTCGCCGAGGTGCGCGCCCTCGAAGAGACCTTCATCGCCTGCGACTACCTGGGACTCGGCGAGCGCCTGCCGGGCGTCATCGACGAGCTGCACCTTCACGTCTGCGCACCGACCGATGAGGCGGCGCAGCGGGCCGCGCTCGAGGCGCTCGTCGAGAGCTATATGTACGCGACGTTCCGGACCAGGGATCTCGGGTACCACGACCTCGCCCATCAGGCGGCATGGCAGGCGGAGCGTGCGGCGCAGATGCTCGCCGACCCCATCGTGATCGGGAAATCCGACTACTTGCGCGTGCAGTCCATGCCGCGTGAGAACAGCTGGGACCGTGCGCTGGTGGCCGCACAGCGCGCGGCGGAGAGACTTCAGCCGCACGCGACCCACCGCCGCGGCCTGGAGGTCCTCGGGATGCTGACCCTGTCGGCGTCCATGGCGGCCGCCGCCCAGCACAAGGTCGACACGGCCCGCCACTGGCTGGACGAGGCGCGCGACCTCGCGTTGCGTGTGCCGGATACGCCCGTCGAGAACTGGTCGTCGTTCTCGGCGACGAACACCCAGGTGTGGGCCGTCGCCATCGCGGTGGAGTGCAACGAATCCGCGGGCACCGTGCTCGACCTGGCGAGGCGGGTCGACGAGGAGAGGATCGCCGGCCGCCGCTCCCGCCATGCGTCCTTCCTCGCCGATGTCGGTCGAGGCCTTGCCCGGGAGCGGCGGTATCGGGAGGCGGCCGTGCAGTGGCTCAGCCGGGCGGAGAAGATCGCACCGCAGCGCATCCGCAACTCGCGGCCCGTGCAGGAATCGATTTCCGTGCTGCTCGCGCAGGCACAGCGAGAGGCCGTCGGCCGCGAACTGCGCGGCATGGCGGCGCGGATGGGCATCCCGCACTGACCGCCTCTGCAGATCAGCGCTGTCACTTGCCAACGTCGCCGATGACGACTGTTGGCGTCTTGGTGTGACCGTGCGATTTCATTTCGCGTTGTGGCCTCGGGTTTTACTCTCGGATTGTCGAGCGGTCATGCAAGGCGCGAGGTCGATGCATAGCGAGATCACCATCGGGGTCCGGCTTCGGACGCTGCGCCGTTGGCGCGGCATGAGTTTGGATGAGCTCGCCGGTCTGTCCGGTTTGAGCAAGAGCCATCTGTCCCGTGTCGAGCGTGGACTGCGCGCCCTGGACCGCCGCTCGCACATCGCCGCCATCGCCAACGCGTTGCGCGTCTCCGAAACCGACCTGGTCGGCGGCCCGCACCTGACCAAGGACCCCGTCCAATCCGGCCCGCATCTCGCGATCCCCGCGCTGCGTGTGGCGATCCAGGCGAACACGCTGACCGAGCCCGCCATCGACCGCGCACGTCCACTCGACGACCTGGCCAGACTCGTCAAGGACGAGCTGGAACCCTTGCGCCGCGCGTGCGACTACGCAGCCATCGGTCAGATCCTCCCCGGTGTTCTGGACGAATTGCACTGGCACGCCGCCCAACCCGCCGACGAAGCCGCCCATCGGCTCGCCCTCGAAACCCTCGTAGAGGCGTGCGTGTGCGCCACCTTCACGACGAAGAACCTCGGTTACCCGGACCTGGCGTACACGGCCGCGTCCCGTGCGGCCGAGGCGGCCGCCGTACTGGACGACCCAGCCGTGACGGGCAAAGCCGAGTTCCTGCGCCTCCAGACGTTGCCCAAGGCGGCACAGCGGCAGGCGCTCTTGGCCGCCGAGCGCGCCGCCGACCGGCTCGAACCCCACGCGTCCGCCACGCCCTGCGGCATAGAGGCGCTCGGCATGATCGTCCTCAGCGCGTCCCTCGCGGCGGCGACGCTGTACAAGACGGACAGCGCGGAACACTGGCTCGCCGAGGCGGCAAGGCTCGCCACGCAGGTGTCCGACGATCCGATGACCAACTGGCAGTCGTTCTCGGCGACGAACGTCCAAGTGTGGCGGGTCACGGTAGAGGTAGAACGCGGCCTCGCAGGCGGCGGCGTGCTCGAGCTTGCGCAAGACGTCAACGAGACGCGCCTCGGCCGATCCAGCCGACGGGCTGCGCTCTGCGTCGATGTCGCACGCGGCTTGGCGCGCGACGCGCGGACGCGGGACGAGGCTGTGAAATGGCTCAGCCGCGCCGAGAAGATCGCGCCGCAGCGGATCCGTAACAGCGCCACAGCACGCGACACCATCGCGGTGATGCTCGAGCAGGCGCGTATCGCGTCCCAGGCCCGGGAGCTGCGCGGCATGGCGGCGCGCATGGGCATTGCGCACTGAGAGCATCTGCAGATCAGCAAGTCTTTGTGCTGCGGCACGGCTGCTTGTAAGGAAGCGGGACGAGAGGGCCGCGTGGCTGTCGCAAGTGAAGAGGGTTGCTTCGCAAGGTTCGCGATTCGGCGGCTGTGGTCGAGATTGTCACGGTGATCCTGCGGCAGGCCAGGAGTGCTTTCGTCAGCCGGGAGCTGCGCGGTATGGCGGCGCGATGATCATTTCGCGCTGACGTCCTCTGCGGATCATCGCTGCGGGTCGTCAACGTCGCTCAGCCTGATCATGCGAAGGCCGCCGATCTGGGGAGCAGGCGTCGGTGTGGGGTGTCGGTGTCGTGGTGTGACCGCCTGATTTCATTTCGCGTTGTGGCCTTGCGTTTTACTCTCGGATTGTCGAGCGGTTGTGGGAGGCGCGAGGCCGATGCATGACGAAACCTCCATCGGGGCCCGGCTCCGGGCGCTGCGCCGTTGGCGCGGCATGAGTCTGGATGAGCTCGCTGGACTGTCCGGCCTGAGCAAGAGCCACCTGTCTCGCGTCGAGCGTGGATTGCGCGCCCTGGATCGCCGCTCGCACATCGCCGCACTCGCCAACGCGTTGCGCGTCTCAGAGAAGGACCTCGCCGGCGGGCCCCATTTGACCCCCGACCCGGTCCAGGCCGCGCCGCATGCCACCATCCCCGCCCTCCGCACGGCCCTGACCGTCAACACGCTCACCTCGCCCGCCGTCGACCGGGCCCGGCCGCTCGCCGAGCTGGTCGAAGAGATGGGCCGCATCGGCCGGTCGAAATACAAGCACGTCGAGGTCGGTGAGAAACTGCCCGACCTCATCGGCGAGCTGCACGTTCACGCCTGCGCACCCGCCGACGAAGCCGCCCACCGGCTCGCCCTCGAAACGCTGATCGAGGCGTTTCAGAGCGCCACGTTCATCAGCAGGGACCTCGGGCACGACGACCTGGCGTCCATCGCCGCGATCCGCGCAGCCGAGGTCGCGGCCTTGCTCGACGACCCCATCACCACCGGCAAGGCGGCGACTCTGCGGATCCACACCCTGCCCCCACAGGCGCGCGAGGTCGCACTGGCGTTCGCGGAGAAGACAGCCGACGCCCTGGAACCGCACGCCCGCCGCGGTCTCGGTGCCCAGGTGGCAGGCATGGTCACGCTCGCGGCGTCCATGACCGCGACTGTGCTGTACAAGTACGACCGTGCCGAGCACTGGATCGAGCAGGCCGACGACCTGGCCGACCGCGTCCCCGACACGCCCGGCGTGAATTGGGGAGCGTTCTCCAAGACCAACGTGGGCGTGTGGAAGGTGGCGCTGGCCACCGAACGCTCCGCCCCCAGTGGCGAAATCCTCCGCCTGGCCGAGGCCGTGGACGAGGAGCGGCTGACGTCGCGGCGCGGACGGCATGCCGCGTTCCTCGCCGACGTCGGCCGTGGTCTGGCGCGTGATCCGAGGACGCGGGACGAGGCGGCGGCGTGGCTGTTGCGAGCGGAGAAGACCGCCCCGCACAAGATCCGTAATTCGGCGGCTGTGGCCGAGACTGTCACGGTGATGCTGCAGCAGGCCAAGCGCGCCTCCGTGAGCCGGGAGCTGCGCGGCATGGCGGCGCGGATGGGCATCCCGCACTGACGGTCACTGCAGATCAACGGAACGTTGTCTTTCAGCAACTCTGCGTGTTTGGGTGTCGCTTACGGTCCTGCACCATGGACGCCACGGCTCACCTTGAGGCGCTGCGCGACGAGCTGATCCGCCGCCAGTGGAAGGCGCAGATCGGCGTGACCGGCAGCGGCTCCGTGCTGCGCGTACAGCACCCCGCGCAGCACCGGTTGAACGACGACATCGCCTGTGACGGCGCCGCGCTTCGCTGGGAGTGGGGCCAGGGCATCGCCCCGGCCACCGAAGTTCCCGATGCCGCCGACCGCATCCAAAGCGTGCTGCGCGAGGACGGCTCGTGAACGCACCACTGCCCTGGGAAGTGGGCCGTGGTCTCTCCGGGGAAGCCGCAGCCGGTGCGTATCCGCCGTGCATCGGTCGTGGGCTCAGGCACCGCACAGCCGCCCGCCTGGTACCGCGCGTGGAGACAGCCTCGCGCCAGGTGAGGGCTGTGCGAGCTGATCGTCCGGGCCGATGACCCGGACGCGCCGCGCGGGCAACTCCGCACCCGAGCTCGCGCGGCCCGCTGCGGGCGCTCGCACGTAGATGCGCTGCCCGCTTACCGCACGGCCCGCCTCGGAGCGGGCCGTGCACCCCTCGTACACAGGACGACCCCGGGCCGCTGAGGGCGCAGCGGGAGTCCCGGGGCCTTGCCGGACGTGGGAGGTCCGACTGATGACCGATCGTAGGGGAACCCCCGACACACACGACCCCCTTGCCGCACTAGCGGTACACCTGTCGGCCAGGCGGCTCGCGGTCACCATGACAGCGGACGGGCTGCGCGTGGTGAACAAAGACGTCCCCGGATGCTGCGACGGCAGCCGGCACGCATCGGACACGGTGTCGTGCCGACCGCGCCAGGACGACGGCGGGACACCGTGGTTCTTCACCTCCTGGGGTGAGCCGATCGCCCCGGCCGACCAGGTGGAGGACGCGGGCATGTACGTCCACGCCTACCTGTCACGCCGCCCCGAGCAGGCACGGCCAGAGGCGACGTCGTGACGGCGCCGATGGTGTCAGGGACATGGGCCGCTCAGGTCGACGTCGACGAGGCGCTGAAAGTGCTGCGGGCACGGTTCCCCTGGGCCATGGCCTGGCACGGCGAATACACCGGCAGCCTGTGGGCCGCGTGGCGCGACCGGTTCGGGCGCGTCCACATGGTCGAAGCAGCCGACCCGGCGGAACTCGGGCAGCGCCTGGAAGACGCCGCCTGGCCCTCACCGCATGCACCGGCCGGGGTACCGGGTGCAGGAGGGATGACAGCCGGACTGTGGTCCCCTCCCGCACCCGAACGGCGTCCAGCACCCCAACCGTCAGCCCCGCCACGCGGCACCCGCAAAACGCAACGCCGCCGGGGCCTGCTGGCACGTCTGCTGGCACGAGTGACCCACACCGACGACTGGGAGTGGTGACCTCAGGGGCGGTGCAGGTTGGTTGTCCCCCGAATCCCGCACCGTCGCCCTGTCCTTGAACGGCCTCATGACGGCGGCACGGGAAGCCGCTGCGCCGCCGTCCCGGACGAGTAGCAGTCATGAGCTCCGCATGCGTTGTCTCCCCGCAGCAGCGCTAAGGCGCTCACGGCGCTGCGCACAGGCCGCCGCGCCCCATCGACCCCCTTCGGGCGCGGCACGAAGCGGCGGGGTGGCCGGAAGGTGCGGACCCGGCCGCCCCGCCACCCGGCTGCGCTGGCCGGCGCGAACAGCGAACGCCCCCGCTCCCGGCCGACCGGGAGCGGGGGCGTCCAGGTGGAGGCGCATCGGCGCGAACGTGCGGGCGGCACAGCCGGCCCATCGACCAACGCGCACGTCAGGAGTGGTCGCAAGGCCCGCGCGTGCGCACGGCTCCTGGCTCGACGTGCCTTCCCGCCCCCCTGACGGCACGAAGCGCCAGGCAAGTGCGCTGGACGGCCTGGGACTACCTGTAGTTGACGAACTGCAGCGCCACGTCCAGGTCCTTGCTCTTGAGCAGGGCGATGACGGCCTGCAGGTCGTCCTTCTTCTTCGAGCTGACCCGCAGCTCGTCGCCCTGGATCTGGGCCTTCACGCCCTTGGGCCCCTCATCCCGGATGATCTTGCTGATCTTCTTGGCGTTCTCCTGGGAGATGCCCTCCTTCAGCGCCACGGCCAGCTTGAACAGCTTCCCGGACGCCTTGGGCTCCCCCGCGTCGATCGACTTCAGGGACACGCCCCGCTTGACCAGCTTGCTCTTGAACACGTCCAATACCGCGTTGGCCCGCTCCTCGGAGTTGGCCTGGATCTCGATGCCGTCCCCGGACCACCGGATGCCCGCGTCCACGCCCCGGAAGTCGAACCGGTTGGCGACCTCCTTGGCCGCCTGGTTGAGCGCGTTGTCGACCTCCTGTCGGTCGAGCTTCGACACGATGTCGAAAGAAGACTCTGAAGCCACGGCACTCAGCCCCTCTGACGTGCGAAAACAATCTGACTCAGGCTCTGGGGCGCTCCAGCGGGCAACGTCGGCGCCCGCCGCTCACACCCGGTGCGCCCTCAGTTCGCGGATCAGCGTAGCGACCGCGCCGGGCCGTCATCGCGCGTCCGCTCGCCGACGCCGCGGCGGGGCCCGGGCGGGGCACGTCGGTGCACCCCCGTCGCCCGAAGGCTCCTGAAAGTTGACAAGACCTCCAGAAGTGGCCACGGCGCGATATTGCTGATGCGTCGCTGATATACCAATTTTTCCAGTGGTCACAGAGGAGGACGACTGAATGAAGAGAATTCTGGCGACAGGGACTGCGGTGGTTGCTGCCGTGGCCACGATCGGGGTGACCGCAGTTCCGGCGGAGGCCGCGAGCACGGTGCAGATCTACCGCGTGTACTACGACTCGCCCGGAAAGGACACGGGGTCGAACAAGTCGCTGAACGGCGAATGGGTGCAGCTGTACAACCGGACGAAGAAGAGCGTCCAGCTGAAGGGCTACAAGCTGCGCGACAAGACCGGCTACACCTACACCTTCGGCAGCTTCAAGCTCGGCGGACGCAAGTCCGTGTACATCCACACCGGCAAGGGGAAGAACAGCTCCACGCACAGGTACTGGGGCCGTACCTGGTACGTGTGGAACAACACCGGTGACACCGCGTACCTGCGTTCCGCCAAGGGCACCCTGCTGGACAAGTGCAGCTGGAGCAAGAACCAGACCTCGAAGTACTGCCACAAGTAGTAGGAAGCCCCTCGGCCTCGGAAGTCTGACGCACGCCTTTCTCTGAGCGTCGGACACCGAAGCCGCTGCTCGATAGAACCGCCGCGCCCCCGACCCGAAAGTCCAATTAAAGGCAACGCCACAACGTCCTGTGGCCGAACTTCAGCCACAAGGGACTTCGGGCGGGGGACGGCTCCCCGATGAACGATCGTCGCTCGAAAGCCCGTCCTCCCAACGCCTCCGGCTCGCCGCGCGCCGAAGCCAACTCCAAGCTTGGCCGTACTCGTGGTGGAGCATCAGGCACAGATCCTCGGCGATAGCCCGTCATCGACCTGACGAGAGCATCGCGAGCACCCCCGTCGCCGTGCGCCACCCTCGCTCCAACGCCTGGGGCGAGCCCGTCAGTGAAGGTGAGACGGCACGGGCGTGACACAGGCCCGAGGCGCCGCCCCGCTGGCCGCACCGCACGGAGACCAGCTCGCCGACCGGGGGTACAGCGACGGACTGGGCGTCCGGCCCACCTGTGGTAGCCGTGCGCGTTGCCCCGCCGTCCCTGACTCGTCCGCGGGCCGCCTCCTCATGGGCGGCACCGATGTCACGACCAGTCTCTGGTTCCGCTATCCTTTCAGAGTCGCCGAGAGGACGACACCAGGGCGGGTTGCCCGAGTGGCCAATGGGAGCGGACTGTAAATCCGTCGGCTTCGCCTACCCAGGTTCGAATCCTGGACCCGCCACCAGCAGCCAAAGCGGCCCTTCACCAGGAACAACACCGGTGAAGGGCCGCTTTGCGTTGTTGCCGCGAGTCTCCGCCAGTGACCGTGACTCACCGCCCGTACGGGCACGCTTGGGGCACGCCCGGGGCACGCCCTCGACGCCGAGGTGATCCTTTCCTCACCTTGTCGTGTCCTCCGCTCGGCCTAGACTGCTGTCGGTCACATGGCGGACAACAGATAGGGGACTCATGGTTCAAGGTGCCATCCCTCCCCAACCGCAACACTCAGATGACGCCTTGAGAGTCTCCCGGCTCACGGAGCAGATGGCTACCGCCTCACAGTCCGAGCGGCCCGCCCTGCTAGTCGAGCTGCTCGCTCCGAAAACGTCCGCTGATCCTGCGGACTGGATCATTGATCTCGTGACTCTTGTCGAGGAACACGGGTTTTCCCTGAGCCAGATCCGGCTTGCGGCGACTGACCTCGCCTGGCTAGCGCGCACGAACGGTCAGCGGTACCCGAACGAGGATGATCGAGGGCGCGTCCTCGCCGCGTCTGATAGTCGTACGGCGCGGCTCTGCCTCGCGTACATCACGGGCCAGCGTCTACGCTTCGATTTCAAGTTCGAACAACTTCATCGTGCGTGCGTAGAATGGCTGCAAGAGTTCGGCGATGACGCCCTAGTGATTGCTCTCGCTGCGTTTGCAGCTCTCGGTTCGCGTGCATCGAACGGACTAAGTCTTTTTCAGCGTGCGGTTGACGCGCCGGATGCTGACGTCAAGAGCAACCAAGTAGCTCTGACAGGCATATGGTTCGCGGATCACCTGCCGGAGCAACCGCAACTTTTGCTGCGCCTCTCTGATGAGATGATGGCACGTGGCCAGGAAGACCCAATCGTCTACTATCGGCGGGCGACGGCGTATCGCAAGCTCCGGCGGTTCGATGACGCGCTTTACGAGATCGACCGCGCCATCGATGGTTTGGCCGTGGGGGATAACCTCGTTCACGAGCAGCTTGCTCAAGAGCGTCGGGCGATCATCCTCTCTCGCGACTTGCAGCGACAGATTGACGAGAGTGCGCAGATCCTTTCTGAGAGGATCACTGCTCGGATTGACGAGCGGATCTCTGAGGCGTCGGCAGAGATGGAGCAGCGCATTAACGAGGCTTCGGCGAGGCTCGCGCAACGCGTTGACGTGGCCCAGGAAATGGTGACCTCGGGCCTGCTTAAAATGGTGGAGATCCTCGGCCTCTTCGTCGCGCTCATTGGCTTTCTCGCTGGATCCGCTACGGTTGTACTCAAGGCGCGCGGCTTCGGCCAGCAGGCCGTCGCGATGGCGGTGGTCGTGGTTGGGACCCTCACCTTCTTCGGTCTGCTACGGCTCATCGTGGGGCTGAGGCGCCGGGCACGCTCTAGCTGAGGGGTAGCCGGCTACCTGTTCCCCCGGCCATGCTGTGTTGCCTGGTAGGGCTATGCTTGGGTGGTAGCTCTCGACGAAGGTGGGGCGACGGTGACGGAAGCCAATACCAAGATCTACCATCCGGAGATCATCTGCCCTCAGCGGACGATCGGTAGCCGGACGTTCGACTTCTCGCGCCAGGTTGCCGTCATGGCGATAATCAATCGCACCCCTGATTCCTTTCACGATCGGGGCCGTACCTTCGCCCTTGATGCCGCCGTGACGGCCGTCGAGAATGCGATCATCCATGGTGCCGACTGGCTCGACATCGGCGGCGTGCCGTTTGCTCCGGGACCTCCGGTAAGTGAGGCAGAGGAAATCGACCGCGTTGTTCCCGTCATTGAGGCAGCTCGTGCCCGTACCGACGCGGTGATCAGTGTCGAAACGTATCGCCCGGAAGTGGCTCGTGCCGCATTCGCTGCGGGCGCCAACGTCCTGAACAACACGAGTGGTCTGCATGACCCGGCTTTGGCTGACGTGGTTGCCGAGGCAGGTGCCGGTCTCATCATCACGCACAGTCTCGCCGAGCCTCGTACGCCTTACCCTCGTCCCACCTACAACGATGTGGTGACCGAGGTCGCCGAGTTTCTGAGAGCTCGCGTCGCTCTTGCGGAAAGTCGTGGCGTCCCCGCTGACCGCATCATCATCGATCCGGGGCATGACCTCAACAAGAACACATATCACTCGTTGGAGCTGACCCGACGCCTGCCCGAGATCGCTGAGATAGGCTACCCACTGCTAGTGGCGGTCTCTAACAAGGACTTCATTGGAGAGACGGTCAACCGTGAGCAGTTGGACCGCATAGAGGCAACAATCGCTACCGTTTCGGTCTGCATCATGCAGGGCGCGCGAATCGTCCGTGTGCATGACATCGCTGAATTGGTTTCTGCCGTCCGGATGGTTGAGTCGATCCTAGGTTGGCGCCCTCCGGAACTGGCCCGGCACAACCTGGTGTGACCACAAAGAAGAACGATCACCGACTACCGTGAGTTCGGGCCGGAGCGCTCATTCGCGCGAACGGCGCGCAAGGTGTGACAGACATTTTCGCGCGAATGAGCGCTCCGGGGCGCGGGGGTCTGGGGGCGGTGGAGCCCCCAGAGGCGCGCTCGCTCAACCATCGGGTAGTGCACTGATGAGGGTTCGGCGTCGTCATAGGCGTGCTGTCGTCAACGGACGACCGGCCCGGCGCGCCGGGATCGGACGGAACAGGCCGCACGCCCGGCGCGCCGGGGCGGGCGGCCGCTCGGCGGCGCGTAGCGCCGCCCTTGACCACGTAGAGAAAGTTCTCATCCGTGCGTTTCCACGAGGTTGTCGGGTCTCATGACCTGCGTGACAGCGTTTCCACGAGGTGTTGCGCACTGCTGAGTGCGCTGTCGTGAGTGCTCGCCTAGCTGGAGAATGACGCACGCCCCGCCTTCCTCCGCGCCGGGAAGACGGGGCGTGCATAGGGGCAGTAGCACCGCGCTAGGGCACTGTGCTACTGCCCTGGCTCACTGGTCGGAGATCCACATCAGACGGAACGCGGGCCGGAGCCAGACCCGGAGTCAGGCAGGAGAGTGGGACGCGCCGCGCGCCATCGGTCCGCGGCTGACTTGCTGTCCTGGATGTCTGCGTGCCAGCGCCGAGGGGCTGCGGAGATCAGGGCCTCAAGCGCGTCGTCGGCAATGGACTCGTCGTCGCCGTCGAGGGCGGCAACCAGCAATCCCCACAGCTCCCGCGTGATGGCGGTCGTTTCGTGTGTGTTCACTGTTCCCCCTAGGCAGTCTGGAGAGGGCCAAGCCTGCGTCGTTGGGGTTGAAGGATTGGCTGCTGTTCCTGTCGTTGGTGGGGCGGGTGTGGACGCATCCCAGCAGCGTCGAGACGACGTCCCAGCTCAGCGGGAGTTGCCGCCTCGATTAGGCGGTCTCCATCGTTGTCGCAGATGGCAGCCCACCAGTGCATGGTGTGCTTGCCGACCCAGACCATCACTCCGGGGAATCGGCGGCGTAGTTCGGAGAGGGCTCGCTCGCGGTCACGCTCGGAGATTTCCGCCGGCTGCTGCGGAAGCGGTGTGGTCACGGTCATTCCTCCACCCCCGCATCCCGTGGGTGACGGCTGAGATAGCCGACGATGTACATCGCCGCGTCGTCCAGCTCATCGGCGGGGGCGATGGGGTCCTGCCATGAGGTGAAGAACCAGCGCTTGCCGCCGTCCTCCGTCCGGCGTCGGCACGTGATCGTGTCGGACGGATGTGCGGTCATGGCGCAGCATCCACGCACGTTCGGGTTGACGACTGTGAGGCCACGATCGGTGAGTTCGATCTTGAAGCCACGCGCAGACAGGCGGACCCCCAGAGCGGCTAGGGGGTTCGTTTCGCTCGTATGATCGTGCACGGGTAGGAAGCTCCTTCCACCTACTGCTCGGCAGCGGGGCAATCGCTGGCCGGGCTACTCCTGGGCGGGGCCGTGGCCTCGGCTCCGCCCAGGTCGTCAGATCGTCTGGCGGTTTCGTAGTACGAAGCTGTCGCCGCGCATGACGATCTCTGCCGTCTCCACGGGCAGCTCGCCAGCGAGGTGCGTACGCGTGATGTGGAAGACCGGAGTGCCGTCCGTGAGCTTGAGTACGCGAGCCTCGTCGGGAGTGGGCATGCGCGTGCGTATGTCCTCCTGAATCTCTGTGACGTTGATTCCGATGGACCGGTACCGCGAGATCACGTCGGGCTGTCCGCGCTCACCCGACGCGGGCGTCTCGATCGGGGTGCCGCCCGTCAGCGCTAGCGGCTCCCACTGGGTGCTCACCATGACGGGCTCTCCGTCGAGGTGCCAGGTGTAGACGGCTTCGCTGCACTTGTCGCCCGGCTGGATCTTGAGCCGTGCAGCTACACCGGGTGACGCCTCGACCTGGCGACGCTCGGCGTCGACGTCGAGAAAGATGCCACTGTCTTCCTCTTCCTGAAGGTTGGGCGGACGGCCGTGGCCGTACCGGCCGCCCGTGTAGCGCAAGATTTCGCGCCTCTCCCGGACGAAGACGCCTTTCCCCTGCTTGGCGTATACGAGCCCTTCCCCCCGGAGTTGAGCGATCGCGCTCTTCGCGGTCTGAACGGAGATGTCGAACATCCGGCACAGCTCGTGAGTGCTGGGCAGTAGGTCCCCCGGCTGGTACGCGCCCTCCTTGATGCGCTTGCGCAGTACGTCGGCGACCTCCGCGTAGCGCGGTGGTGTGGGTGGCATCACACTCTCCTTTCTTAATGGCCATAGTAGACCATGAGTACTTAGCATGTTAACCTGCCAAGCACGTCAAGCGACCCGTGGAGGATCACGATGCGTAACATCCCGGTGGACACAAGCGCCCTGACGTTCGTGTGCGTCTCCCCGCCCCGTCCCAAGGTGATCAACCAGGACACGGGGGAAGTGAGGGTGGACCGTGATGGCAACACCGTGTTCACGGTGGGGCTGTCGGCGGCCGATGAGTCCGGGCGGGTCGAGCTGCTGAACGTGGCGGTGTCGGGTGCTCCCGAGATCACGGTGGGGCAGGTGGTTCGGCCGGTCGGTCTGGTCGGGTCGCCGTGGGAACGGGAGTTCAACGGGCGGCTTCGGTGGGGGATCGCCTACCGGGCCGCGCAGATCGTCGCCGCGGCTCCTGCAGCTGTCCCGGAGCCGGGTGACGGGTCGGTGTCGGCGGCGGCCTGAGGCAGGGCGCGGTGTACGACACGCTGATTCTGGTGGTCGGGGGCCTGGTCGCTGCGGCGGCCGGGCTCTTGGCCTGGCGCCGCTGGCATCCCGCCTCGTTCTGGTACGGCGTCGGGTTCCCGGCCCGTGCGGTGCTGGTGTATCTGACCTGGCGTCATGTGGCCGCAGGGTGCGGGCTGACGCGGCGCCGGCGGCGGTGGCGGTGGACCATGGACGCCGTCCCCGTCGTCGGCCCGGCCGCCCGTGGTGCCGCGACCGTGGTCGAACAGAAGCGGCGTATGCGTCGTGTCGATGTGGAACGCGCGCCCCGTCTCGGCGTGCTGCGGCCCACGGCGTTGGGGTGGCGGCTGCGGGTCCGTCTGCATGACGGCCAGGTGCCCGCCGACTATGAGCGTGCGGCTGAGGGGATCGCGCACGCGTGGCGGGTGCACTCGGTGCGGGTGGTGGATGTGCGGCCGGGTGTGGTGACGCTGTGGGCGACCATGCGCGATCCCCTCACCGACGTCGCCGTCTCCCCGGTGACGGGGGAGTTGTTGACGGTGCGGCCGGGGAAGCTGGAGAACGGCGCCGACTGGGTGATCGACCTGCGCACCGTGCCGCACTGGCTGATCGCCGGGGCGACGCAGTCGGGCAAGTCCAACCTCGCCAACGCCATCATCAAAGGCCTCGCACCGCAACCGGTCGCGCTGGTCGGGTTCGATCTGAAGGGTGGGGTGGAGTTCACTCCGTATTCGCCGCGGTTGTCGGCGCTGGCCACCACCCGCGCCGAATGCGTCGAACTGCTCGGCGACCTGGTGGCCGAGCTGGAGGCGCGCATGGCGTTGTGCCGCGAGCACGGGGCGCGCAACGTGTGGACGCTCCCCGAGGGTTTGCGGCCGGTGCCGGTCGTGGTGCTGGTGGATGAGGTGGCCGAGCTGTTCCTGATGGCCGACAAGAGCGAAAAGGACGAGGTCGCCAAGACCTCGACCGCCTTGTTGCGGGTGGCGCAGCTGGGCCGGGCGTTCGCCGTCCACCTCATCGTGTGCGGGCAGCGCATCGGCTCCGACCTCGGCCCCGGTGTGACCGCACTGCGCTCGCAGTTGTCCGGGCGGGTGTGCCACCGGGTCAACGACCCGGAGACGGCGACCATGACGCTGGGGGACATGGACCCGGCCGCCCTGGATGCGGCCCGGGCGATCCCGGCGGAGACGCCCGGGGTGTGCGTGGTGGCCGGGCAGGACGGCTCTTGGCACCGCGCCCGGTCGGTGTATGTGAGCGAGACCGACGCCGAACACGCCGCCCGCGACCACGCCCACCTGACGCCGAAGTGGGCCGAGGTGACCGGCTCATCTGCGGTCACTGACCTGCGACCGGACATGCCCGACGCGGCATAACCCCTTCTCACACCCCTGTGGCTCGGCGTGAGCCCTGATCGCGCCAGGTCCCTACCCGACCCATGCCCAAAACCGTGGAGGCTGCCCGATGACCACACGCCTGGCCGTCCTTCGTCCCCGGGCCGCGCGGTCGTCCCGTCCCTGCCGGGCGGTCCGTCCCGTCCCGTCCTTCCGGCCGTCCTCGTCCTGGGCGCCGGTGACGGTGGAGTGGGACGCCGTTCCGGGCCTGCACGTCGCCCGGTGCGTCCGGTGCGCCGACTCCTTCACCTCTCCCCGCATCGACCAGGTCGAGGACTGGGCCGCCACGCATCGGTGTGACGCGGAACTGGCGGCGCTGCTGGCCGCTGTCACCGGAGGGCGGGCGGCATGAGTCGGCTTCTGGGCGCGGTGGCGGACTCCGGCCCGGTGATCGTGCTTGCCGGGATCGCGGCGGCCGGGTCGTTCACCCACATCCGCGACACGGCCATCGAACACGGGCAAGGCGGGTGGATGGCCTGGGCGGTGGCCGTGTGCATCGATCTCACCTGCGTCATGGCCGCGCGGGAGCGTCAGCGGGACAAGCGCACCGGCCGCCGCACGGGGCGGCTGTCGTGGCCGACTGTGGTGCTGGTCGGCGGGATTCTGCTGTCGTTGGCGGCGAACCTGGCGCAGGCCGAACCGTCCGCGTGGGGGTGGATCACGGCGGCCACTCCGGCCGGGGCCTTCCTGGTGGCGGTGTCCATGCTCGAACGCCGCGCCGCCGGGGCCGGCGCGGGGTCTCGGTCGGCGGTTCTGTCCGTCCTGTCGGCCCCGCCGTCCTTCGGCCACCCGTCCTCGTCCGCCCCGTCCTCGTCCGGCGCGTCGTCGTCCGGCGCGTCGTCGGAACCGTCCGCGCTGTCCCAGTCCGTGTCGTCCTCGGCGCCGTCGGTGCCATCGTCCTCGTCCCTGGAGTCAGTGGGGAACGGCGCTGCTCGTCCTGGACTAGCGGTCGTCGACGCGCCTCGTCCCCATCACGACGACCAGGACGGCGACGCGGACGGCGACCACGGCGGCGGGCAGACGGCGCTTCCGGTGCCTGCTCCCGGTGGCCGTCCTCGCGGGTCGTCTCAGGCGGGGCCGCTGCTGGAGTTCGCCCGGCAGGTGGCGGCCGAACACCAGGCCACGCACGGGCGGCCGATCACCCGTGACGCGCTGCGCGCCCGGCTGGGCGTGTCCAACCAGCTCGCCTCGGACCTGCTCCGCCAGATCCGTAACCAGCCCCAGAACGCCGCGTGACATCGACGGAGGACGTCACCATGACCAACCAGACCGACTCGACCAGCCCGGCGGCGGCGCCGTCGGTGCGGCGGCAGATCATCGATGGCCTGCGCGCGCTGGCCGATCTGCTGGAAACCGATCCGGCGCTGCCGGTCAACGACGCCCAGATGGTGGTCTTCCCACCGCCCGGCACGAGTGACGCGGCGGCGGTCGCCATGGTGGACCAGGTCGCCGAACGCCTCGGCGTCACCGTGAGCGACGACCGGCCGTGGGGCGGTCACTACGACGCTTGCAAACACTTCGGCGGCGGGTGGGTCACCTACAGCTTCGTGCACATCCCCGCCCGCGTGGCGGCCGAACACCGGGCACGCGACAGCTACCACGACAACATCATCGTCACCCACAAGGACACCCCGACCGACCACGACGACCAGCGGGCGGCCCTGGCGCCGCCGGTGCAGCGGTGGCGGTGCTGCCACTGCGGCGGAACCGGTGTCACCTCCGACGGCGCCACCTGCCCCCACTGCGACGGCCTCGGCCACAGCTGACAGGAGACAACCCACCGTGTTCCTACGCCGCTGCGCCTTCGTCACCTGCCTGCTGGTCCTGGCGCTGTTCGTCCTGCGCCACCCCGGCCAAGCCGCCGACGTGACCGGCGCCATCGCTCACGCCCTGGCCGTGCTCGCCGACGCCGTCGCCCTCGTCACCTCGGCCCTCTGAACCGGCCGCCCCGGGGCGTGGCCGCACAGCCGCCAAGCACACGCGCGCCACGTCCCGGGGCCATCCCCTCACCCCGTCCTGCAACGGGAAGGAGACGCGCCCCCATCGTGCCCGACACACCCGCGTGGTTGACGCCGCTCGCCGTCCGCGACATGGCGGCCAAGCTCAACCGGCCCGACTTCCGCCAGTGGGCCGCCCGCGCCCGAGCGACCGGCGGATGCGCACAGCCGATCCACCTGCGCGGTTCGGTCGAGTACCGCGCCCGAGCGACCGGCGAGCTGCTGCACCGCTACTCCACGGCTCGTGAGCCGGGCGGGGTGCTGCGGGTGGCGTGCAAGACCCGCCGCGCCTCGCGCTGCCCGGCCTGCGCCGAGACCTACCGCGCCGACACCTACCAACTCGTGCGCGCAGGCCTGGCGGGTGGGAAAGGCGTGCCGGAGTCGGTGGCGGGGCATCCGGCGGCGTTCGTCACCCTCACCGCACCCTCCTTCGGCCCCGTCCACGCCCACCGCCCCACACCCAGCGGGACCGTGGCGCCCTGCCACCCTCGACGCGACGCGCCCCAATGCCCGCACGGCCGCACGCTGTCGTGCACCACCCGGCACGCGCCCGACGACCCGTGCCTGGGTGAACCGCTGTGCTGGGAGTGTTACGACTACGCCGGTTCGGTGCTGTTCAACGCGCTCGCGCCGGAGCTGTGGCGGCGGTTCACCATGGCGCTGCGGCGCAGGATCGCCAAGACTGCGGGTCTCACCCTGCGGGAGCTGGGCGAGACACTGACCGTCTCGTTCGCCAAGGTGGCCGAGTATCAGCGGCGGGGTGTGGTGCACTTCCACGCCGTCATCCGCCTCGACGGCCCCCAGGGGCCGGCCACACCCCCGCCCGCCTGGGCCACCTACGAGGTCCTGGCGGACGCCGTCCACCAGGCCGCCCGCGCGGTCACCGTGACCACCCCAGCAGCGCCCGGCGTGCCGTCCCGGTCGCTGGCCTGGGGTGCGCAACTGGACATCCGCCCCATCACCACCACGGGGGACCTGACCGATACGGCCGTGGCGGGCTACATCGCCAAGTACGCCACCAAAGCCGCCGAATGCACCGGCACCCTCGACCGCCGCATCCGCGCGACCGATGACCTGGACGCGCTCCCGGTCTCCGCGCACGCCCGGCGGCTGATCGCCGCATGCCTGCACCTGGGGCGCATGCCGGAGATGGCCGACCTTCGGCTTGCCGAGTGGGCGCACATGCTCGGCTTTCGCGGCCACTTCTCCACCAAATCCCGCCGCTACTCCACCACCCTCGGTGCGTTGCGGCAGGCCCGCATCGACCACAACAAGCACAAACAGGAGATCGTGACGGGTCGGCTTCTTGATGACGAGGAAATCCTCGTCGTCGCGCACTGGAGGTATGTGGGCCAAGGGCTGACGCCGGGAGAGGTGCTCATAACGGCTGCACTCACAGGGACGCCGCTGCCTTCTCTGGGCTTTCCACCCTGATATTCGGCCGGGTGTCCTGTAGCTGACTCCCTGTCTTGTCTCTGGAGGTCTGTACGTTGGCCAAATATCTGACCTGCGCTCAAGTCGCCGAAATTCTCAACACCTCGGAGCGCTTTGTTCGCAGACTCGTCGAGGAAAGGAGGATTGAGTTCTACCACTTCGGCAGGCATGTGCGCATTTCTGATGTGGCGCTTGAGGCGTATATCCAAGCGTCGCGCGTCGAACCGATTGCGCTTGACTGTGGCATCGAGAGGATGGCTGCCTGATGGAAAGGCGGCGGTTTGGAAGTAGTCGTAAACTTCCCTCGGGGCGCTGGCAGGCGCGTTATTACGGGCCGGACGGAGTACGTCGCAACGCCCCTATGACCTTCAGGACCAAGAAAGATGCCGAGCGGTGGCTGACGCTCAAAGAGGCGGAAATTGCAAAGGGTGAATGGGTGAACCCCGATGCTGGGAAGGTCACCGTGGCGGAATGGGGTAATCGGTGGCTAGACTCAGTTCGGCCGAGTCTCAAGCCCAAGACCCATGCCTCATACGTCTCGCTGTTCCGGACTCAAATTGAACCGCGCTTTGGTGCGATGGCCCTTGCGGCGGTCCGGCCAATCAGCGTGAGTGAGTGGGTGGCCGACATGCACTCGCGCGGCCTCAGCGCCTCCAGGATCCGACAGGCTCACGTCGTCCTCGCCTTGATGATGGAGGCGGCGGTGACCAACGAACTCATTCGCGTCTCACCCTGCATCGGAACCAAGCTGCCCCGCCTCGTAGTGCGCGATCCGGTCATTCTCACTCGGGACCAGGTCGAGAAGCTGGTCAAGGCGGCGGCCCCTCCGCATGACCTCCTCATCGAGATCATGGCCTACGCGGGGCTGCGTGTCGGCGAGGCGTTCGCGCTGCGGCGCAAGAGCATCGATCTCGATGCGGGGGCCATCCGCGTCACTGAGACCCTGGTTGAGATCTCGGGTAAGACCTCCTTCGGCACCCCCAAGAGTCACCAAGTCCGCGATGTACAACTTCCGGCTTTCCTGCTGCGTCGCCTCCGGGCGCACCTTGACGAGATGGCGGACAAGTCGCCAGACGCCCTCCTGTTTGTGAATAAGCGGGGAAAGCCTCTGCACTACAACGCGTGGCGTACTTGGAAGTTCGACCCGGCGGTAGAGAAGGCCGGATTGGACGGCGTGACACCCCACGACCTGAGGGCAACTCACGCGTCGTGGGTGGCCGACGCGTTCGGCGTCCTTGCGGCTGGGCGTCGACTGGGGCACTCCAATACCACGATCACGACCCGGCACTACGCGCGTAGGCTGGAAGGCAAGGACAACGATGTCGCGCGAGGCCTGGACGCGTTCCGAGACGGCAAGATCGGGCCTGGGGCACGTTCGGGGCACGAGCAGGACGACGACGCCTCTCCGGGCGCTATGAATTCGGCGTGACCTGCGGCGAAACCGTATACGGTCACAGAACGAGCGTAGAACTGTAAATCCGTCGGCTTCGCCTACCCAGGTTCGAATCCTGGACCCGCCACTCTTGAAAGGCGCCCCCTGGCCTGGGAGGACAGGTCGGGGGGCGCTTTTTCATGTTGTCCGGCTGTGTTCGGCTCGGGTCGATCGCTGCGGCTGTCTGACTGCTCGTTGAGCGTCTATCTGCTCCAGCTGCGGAACAGCAGGGGGTTGCAGAGCAGCAGGCGTTCCGGCACAGCGAACGCGAAGACGTTGAACAGCGTGGCGCGTCGCCATGCTGCGACTGCGCACGAGGCCGGCCGTCGAGCCGCCGGCCCGAGGTGCGCCAGGACGGTCCCCAGTCGGTCTGGACGGCTCAGCGTGCAAGACCCAGGCCAGTGTTCCTCCAGCCAAGTGATCACTGTGGCCTGCGCTCGGGGGATCCGGCCCCACCGGCTCCGATCGAACTCCCATGAGGTCAGCGCCGCGCTCCGTCCCGCTGGCACGTGGGTTCGCCTGCGAGACAGCCATGCGCGTCCGACGTCCGCTCTCCAAGCATCCGCCATGCCAGGCGCCTACTTGCCGAGCGCATCTCAATCCGCTCGTTCGCGCCATCCTGCTGCCCGTCGATCAGATCCGGGCAGAGCTCTGACGTTGTGCCTCGTGCGTCCGCCAGGGGCAGGGGACCGATGCGCGATGCCCTCTGGCTGCTGGTCCTTGCCGCCGCCTTGTCTCATTGGTTGATCTGCACCCGCGTCCTTGCCCGCGCCGGCCGTTAGCGCGCCTCCGGGGTGTTCAATGCCGCAATCCGTGCGGCGATGGACGTCGCCGCCATGCGATCATCAGCCATGAGCTACGACATGGTGGTTCTGGGAAGGTGAGCGCCCTTCCAACGCCGAGGAGGCGTTGGAGACCCATATTGCGCTTTGCGAGAAGTACGTCGAGAGCGAAGCCGACATCCCCCCGACGCCGCTCATCGAGCAGTTCGTCCAGCGCCTGCTCGCCCGCTATCCCGAGCTGGACGAGGGCGTCGACACAGCTTGGGCGGCCGCCCCTCTCCTCGGTGAAGCGGCCGGCCCCTACATCTGCCTCCCGATCACGCCGAGTTACGCAGAGGAAGCATCAGCCTTCGTGGCGGATGTAGCGAACGAGCTCGGGCTGGTCTGCTACGACCCCCAGCAAGATTGTCTCCGCGCCTGATCCTGCGGGCTCTACATGTCAGCGACCGGCCCTAACACGCCTCCGTGGGCGGAGGTCTCTGTCTCCGGGAAGAGGCACGTGTGACCCGGTCGCCGATGGCTGACGTGGAAGCCTGACTTCCCGCCTATCGGGGTTCTGCGCGACGGCGGGCCGCCCCCTCGAGCTCAGGGCTTCATTTCTGGTTCCGGCTGGATCGCTTCATGGCCGAGGGGGCGGTCCTGCGGGGTTGGCAGCGTTTTCTTCGTGACGGCATCCTGTGCGTCATCCACCTTTATTGCCAACCACGTGCATTAAGGTGCGCTACTGATCGTGCTTATCAGTACGTTTTGTTGGGGACATGAATCTCGCCGGGACGGCCTACTTGGTTGGCGGTGAGAGTGCCCTCTGGCTGCCACTGTTTGCAGTGTGGCCCCCTAAGTGCGGCATGCCTGCTGACTGCTCGGTAGCGTCGGGAGATTTAGTGTGTTTCGTGCATACCGAAACAAAGGTGTGCGTGTTTGACGGAGCTCGCATCTCAGTAGGCGGGGGCAGGGTGTGGGTGACTGCATGGTCAGCCGTCTGAGCTGGGGCGTCATGGCTGGTCGGAGCAGGTGTCGTTGGGGGACGGGAGGGTGACGGTCAGGGTTCGTGTGTGCGGTTCGGAGGTCTATGGGGTGGGTGGCTGACCGTGCTTTGAGGGGATCGATTCTCTTTCCTTGCGTCGGTTCGTGGATGGTCATGTGGGTTGCGGTGAGAACGGAGGAGAGCGAGGCATTGGGCGTTAGCAGCAGAGAGGGGCTGTCGCGAGGATGGCGCGTTGGGGTGTCGGAGTGCGTTATGTGACGGCTGTCGCGGTCATGGTGGCGGGCGCGTCGGCCGGCTCGGCGATCGGGTCGGTGGCGCCTGCGGTGCACGCCGCGACAGGTGTCCCCGTCGACGACAAGAAGGGCACTAAAAAGAAGGTGAATTACCAAGAGAAAAAGCTCGTCCTCAACAGGAGCCACCACTCGACGGAAGTCAATAACGTGAGCGAGTCGGCGTCCGCCTCGGCGGGCCCCAGGCCGGCCAATGCCTCCCAGCCGAGGGCGACGGTTGAAGACATGCCGGACGTCTGGTGGCCTTGGTGACGATCCCGGGGCGCAACTGACCGGAGGGCGGGCCCCTCGGCGAAGCGGAGCTTGGCAGCGGCGACCGGTCAGGCTTTGTGCCTCCTGGTGAATGGGACGGTAGACAGGCTGCGTGCGGATCACTTACGCAACTGAGGCGACGCCGGGGCGGCAGAACGAGGACTACGTCGTCGCCGGTCCGGAGTGGGTCGTGGTGTTGGACGGGGCCACGGCGAAGCCCGGCGTGGACAGCGGATGCGTGCACGGCCCCGGGTGGCTCGTGCGGCAGCTGGCCGGTGTGCTGGCGGAACGGCTGGGGGTTGAGGACGAGGCGCCGCTGCCGGACCTGCTTGCGGAGGCCATCAAGGCGACCGGGGAGGCCCACGCCGACACCTGCGACCTGAACAACCCCGACAGCCCGTCGGCCACCGTGGCGATGCTGCGGCGCCGTGGCGGCGTCCTGGACTGGCTGGTGCTGGCCGATGCGGCGGTAGTGCTGCAGACGGACGACCAGGTGCGGGCCGTCATCGACGACCGGGTCGACAGACTGCCCGCCTACACGGTCGAGGCCGTGCGTGCGGCTCGCAACAGCCCCGGCGGGTTTTGGGTGGCGGGGAACCGTCCCGAGGCCGCCTACGAGTCGCTGACGGGCGAGCTGCCGGCGGAGCGGGTGCGTCGCGCCGCGGTGCTGAGCGACGGGGCCGCCCGGCTGGTGCGGCCGTTCGGGCTGACCGATTGGGAGGGGCTGCTGGACGCGCTGGACGAAGCCGGGCCCGCCGAGGTGATCCGGCGGACGCGGGAGGCCGAGCGGACCGCGGAGCTCGAGAGGGGCAAGCGCCACGACGACGCGACGGCGGTGTTCGCCCGCCCCTAGGAATCCTGGAACGGAATTCTAGAATGGGGTCATGGACCCTCAGGACTTCGCCGATGTGCTGGCCGCCGTGCGCGCCTTCGTCCGCGAGCAGGTGATCCCCCGCGAGGAGGAGATCGAGGAGACCGACGCGATCCCCGACGATCTGCGCCGCGCAGCCCGCGACATGGGCCTGTTCGGGTACGCGCTCCCGCAGGAGTACGGGGGCCTCGGCCTCTCGCTCAGCGAGGAGGTGCGCCTGGCGTTCGAGCTCGGCTACGCCAGCCCCGCGTTCCGGTCGATGTTCGGCACCAGCAACGGCATCGCCGGGCAGGTGCTGGTGAACGCGGGCAGCGAGGAGCAGAAGCGGGAGTGGCTGCCGCGGCTGGCGTCCGGCGAGGTCGTCGGGGCGTTCGCGCTGACCGAGGCGGAGGCCGGCTCCGACCCCAGCACCCTGACCACGCGCGCGGTCAAGGACGGCGACGAGTACGTCATCGACGGCGCCAAGCGGTTCATCACCAACGCCCCCGAGGCGGACGTGTTCATGGTGTTCGCCCGCACGGGCGGCCCCGGCTCGCGCGGCATCTCCACGTTCCTGGTGAGCAAGGACGCGCCGGGCCTCAAGGTCGGCCCCCCGGACGCCAAGATGGGGCACCGCGGCGCGCACACGGCGGAGGTGTTCTTCGACGGCGTGCGCGTGCCCGCGTCCGCGATGGTCGGCCCCGAGGGGACGGGCTTCCGCACGGCCATGGCCTCCCTCGCGCACGGGCGGCTGAGCATCGCGGCCGTCTGCGTCGGGCTCGCCCAGCGGATCCTGGACGAGGCCGTCGCCTACGCCAAGGAGCGCACCCAGGGCGGCCGCAAGATCGGCGAATACCAGCTCGTGCAGGCGCTCATCGCCGACTCCCAGGCCGAGCTGTACGCGGGACGGTCCATGGTGCTGGAGGCGGCGCGCGCGTACGACGCGGGGGAGGACACCAAGCTCGGCCCGTCCTGCGCCAAGTACTTCTGCTCGGAGATGGTGGGACGCGTCGCCGACCGGGCCGTCCAGGTCTTCGGCGGGATGGGGTACATGCGCGGCGTCCCCGTCGAGCGCTTCTACCGGGACGTGCGGCTGTTCCGGATCTACGAGGGCACCAGCCAGATCCAGCAGCTGGTCATCGGGCGTCATCTGCTGCGCTGAGCTGCGGAGACGCCCGGCGGGCGCGCTCGTCCGGGGCTTGGAGGCGGGCGTCGGACGAGCGGATCGCCTAATCGATTTCGTATCTGGCCCGAGAGCCGTGTATGGTTACAGCGCGTCGAAGGACGCAGGCCCCTTTAGCTCAGTCGGCAGAGCGTCTCCATGGTAAGGAGAAGGTCTACGGTTCGATTCCGTAAAGGGGCTCCACAGTGAGAGGGAGTGGTGGTCCTGCGAGAGGGCAGGGCGCCGCTCCTTCGTCGTGTTCGGGGGCGGAGGGCACCCTCTCCCGCCCCCGCGAGCCCGGCCCCGGCGGCCCCGATCGGCCGAAGCCGGATGTTCAAGGCATTGATCGGGCCGGGTATCCTAGGGGTGGTGGTGGCACCGGAAACGCGCTTACCGGATGCCCGTGCCGGGTCCGGCGTTCACAGGCGCCGATGAACATCCGGTATCCTTGCTTTCCGGTCGACACCGACCATCGTGGCGGGGTAGCTCAGTCAGGCAGAGCAAGCGGCTCATAATCGCTGTGTCGCCGGTTCGAGTCCGGCCCTCGCTACTACCCGAGCGGTTCTCGCCCCCATCGCGGGGGCGGGACCGCGCTTGGGTTCCCAGAGGCCGCATCGGCCGCTCGCACGGGCGCCGCGCGGCTCAACGCACGAACGTCCTGTCCCCAGCTCAGAAAGGCACTCCAACGTGGCTGCCACCGACGTCCGGCCGAAGATCACGCTGGCCTGCCAGGAGTGCAAGCACCGCAACTACATCACCCGCAAGAACCGGCGGAACGACCCGGACCGCCTGGAGCTCAAGAAGTACTGCCCGAACTGCCGGGCCCACCGTCCGCACCGCGAGACCCGCTGATCGGTCTCGCCGAGGGGACGTACCGCCCGAGCGCCGTCCGGCCCGGGCCGCCCGGTCGACGGACGCGGCCCGTCCGCGGCATCCGATCCGCTGACCGGCCGCGACGCGCCCGGCGGCGCCGATCGCGGCGGCCGCCGAGAACCCGCGGATCCACGCGACGCTTGCCCAACCGTTCAGCCCGTCCCGTCCACCTGACGGGGGCGGGCTGAACGTCGTTTTGTTACCGTCCCGTGCGAGACCGCAAGGAACGGGCCTGGTGGCGCCCCACGGGCCGGCGCCCCCGTTCGACCTGGAGGGAGCGGATCGCATGGCGATCAACCGTGATTTCATCGGGCGGACGTTCCCGCCCACCGAACCGTACGAGGTCAGCCGGGTGAAGATCCGCGAGTTCGCGGACGCGATCGGCGACCCCAACCCGCTCTACCGGGACGCCGAGGCCGCCAAGGCCGCGGGCTACCCCGACGTGATCGCCCCGCCGACCTTCCCGATCGTGGTCTCCCTCGGCAACCCGGCGCTGGCCGACCCCGAGCTCGGCATCGACTTCGCCATGGTGGTGCACGGCGAGCAGCGCTTCGAATACACCCGTCCCATGCGCGCCGGGGACGTGGTGACCTGCACGTCGACCATCACCGACATCAAGTCGATCGGCAGGAACGAGAAGCTGACGGTGGAGACCGAGATCGCCACCGTCGAGGGCGAACTGATCTGCAAGACCTACAACACGCTGGTGGAACGGGGGGCCTGATGACCGCGCGCGTGAAGTACGACGACGTCGAGGTCGGCACCGAGATCCCGGCGCAGACCTACCACATCGACCGGGCCAACCTGGTGATGTACGCGGGCGCCTCCGGCGACTTCAACCCCATCCACTGGCGGGAGAGCTTCGCCAAGGCGGTGGGCCTGCCGGACGTCATCGCGCACGGCATGTACACCATGGCGCAGGCCGGCCGCTTCGTCACCGACTGGGCGGGCGACCCCGGCGCCGTGGTCGACTACGGCGTGCGCTTCTCGGCCCCGGTGGTGGTGCCGGACGAGGGCGGCGCGACCCTGGAGGTCAGCGGCAAGATCGAGGAGAAGCTCGAGGACAACAAGGTGGTGGTGGCGCTGACCGCCCGCGCCGCCGACCAGAAGGTCCTGACCCGCGCCAAGGCCGTCGTCCGCCTGGCCTGACGTCACGACCCCAACGCGGCCTCGCCCGCCGGACGTCCATCGCCGCGTCCGGCGGGCTCGCTTTCTCTAGGGCGGGCCGCCCGGTCGAACCCTGGCGCCGGCGCGCTTGTCGAGCGGGTGCGACGGGCGGTCTGGTGCGCCGTTGAGCCGGGTGCGGGCATTGACGAATGTTCCGCCCGTTTGCTGCGTGACGGCACGTGGCATGAGGTACACCGCAGCCCCGGTGTGCATCAGGTCCGTAGTCGTCCGGAAACGGACGGGTCAGATCGAACGTACGTTTGAACGGCCGGGGATGGCACGCTGGAGCGCGGACGGCCTGTCCGCGGCGCTGAGCGCGGGCGGGCGGTGGCGGCGGAACGCACGGGAGGGGAGACCGCGTGGCGGTGTTCGCTGAAGAAGTGAACCTGGCCGGATACACCACGCTGCGGCTGGGCGGCCCGGCGCGCCGGTTCGTCGAGGCGACGACCGAGGACGACCTGGTGTCCGTCGTGCGCGGGGCCGACCGGGACGGCGAGCCGGTCCTGGTGCTCGGCGGCGGCAGCAACCTGGTGGTCAGCGACGACGGCTTCCCCGGCACCGTGGTCCACGTCGGGACGCGCGGCGTCCAGCAGATCGCCGACGAGCCCGGACGGGTGCTGGTGCGCGTCCAGGCGGGCGAGGAGTGGGACCCGTTCGTGGCCCGCTGCGTCGCCGACGGCCTGGCCGGGGTGGAGTGCCTGGCGGGGATCCCCGGGCGTGTCGGCGCCACCCCGATCCAGAACGTCGGCGCCTATGGCCAGGACGTCAGCGAGACGATCGTCGAGGTGCGCGCCTACGACCGCACCACCGGCACGATCGTCAAGCTGGACGCGGCCGCCTGCCGCTTCTCCTACCGCAACAGCGTCTTCAAGGGCAGCGACCGGTACGTGGTCCTCGAGGTGACCTACTCGTTGCGCGAGGCCGAGGAGTCGCAGCCGATCGCCTACGCGGAGCTGGCGCGGACCCTCGGCGTCGAGCTCGGCGCCCGCGTCCCGCTCAAGGAGGCCCGCGACGCCGTCCTGGAGCTGCGGCGCGCCAAGGGCATGGTGCTCGACCCGTCCGACCCCGACACCCGCAGCGCCGGCTCGTTCTTCACCAACCCGATCCTCGACCCCGAGCAGCTCGCGGAGCTGGAACGCCGCGTCGCCGAGCGGCTCGGCCCGGACGTCGACTTCCCCCGCTACCCCGAGAGCCCGGGCCCGGACGGGGCGCCGCGCGTCAAGACGTCCGCGGCGTGGCTGATCGACCGGGCGGGGTTCGCCAAGGGGTACGCGCTGGGGCCGGTCCGCATCTCCAGCAAGCACACCCTCGCGCTCACGAACCCGAACGGGGCGAGGACGGCCGACCTGCTCGCGCTCGCCCGCCGCGTCCGCGACGGCGTCCGCGACGCCTTCGGCGTCGAGCTGGTCAACGAACCGGTGTTCGTCGGCGTCCGCCTGTGACCCGCGCGTCCCCGGCGTCCCTCGCGCCCGCGCGGGGTTGGTACGGTGGGGGACGTCGAGGGGGAGTAGTCCCAATCGCGTGATCGACAGACTGGCGTCACGGCGCCCGGTCACGCGGGCCCGCGCCCCGGCGGGCGGACGAGACCTTCGGCCAGGCAGTCATGCCGGGCCGAGGTCGCGCGTCCGCGGAGCCCGTTCCTCGCCCGGCCAGGTCCGAGCGAGAGGAACGCGGTGTCCGCCCTCATCATCAGCCTGATCGTCATCTTCGCGGCCGAGCTGGGCGACAAGAGCCAGCTCATGGCGATGACCTTCGCCGCGCGGTTCCGGGCCCTGCCCGTGCTGGTCGGCATCACCGCCGCCACCGCTTTGACGCACCTGCTCAGCGTGGCGGCCGGGGCGGCCCTCGGCGCCGCGCTGCCGTCCGGGCCGATCTCCATCCTCGCGGGCGCGGCGTTCCTCGGGTTCGCCGCCTGGACGCTGCGCGGCGACGAGCTCGACGAGGACGAGGGCGGCCGGGCGCGGCGCGCCACCGGCTCGGCGATCCTGGCGGTCGCCACGGCGTTCTTCCTCGCCGAGCTCGGCGACAAGACGATGCTCGCCACGGTCACGCTCGCCGCCGAGCACGCCGGCCTGGCGGGCATGGTCGGCGTCTGGGCGGGCTCCACGATCGGCATGGTCGCCGCCGACGCCCTGGCCATCGTCGTCGGCCGGCAGCTGGGCAAGCGGCTGCCCGAGCGGTTCATCCGCTACGCCGCAGCGGCCGGATTCGCGGTCTTCGCCGTCCTCTTGATCGCCGAGGGCGTCGCCGAGCTGTGACGGAGCCCACGCCGCGCCGGGCCCGGGCGTAAGGTGTCGGGCCGTTCGCCGGGAGGGCGCCACCGGTTCCGCATGGGCGCGGTCGCGCGCATCATGAGATTCTCAGGCCCTTGGCTCCCGCAACCCCCGACGCGGGAGGGCCTCGACGGGCGGAGTTGAACGGTGGCGAGTCTGCGACCCCAACGGGGACTCGGCCTGCGCCCTCAGCTCAGCGACGAGGTGGCGGCGCGGATCCGCGAGCTGATCCTGGACGGACGGGTGCGGCCCGGGGAGTTCCTCCGGTTGGAACGTCTGGCGTTGGAATTCGGCATCAGCGTGACCCCTGTCCGCGAGGCGCTGCAGTCGCTGCGCAGCGAGGGTTTCGTGCAGCTGGAGCCGCGCCGCGGCTTCGTCGTGGCGCCGCTGTCCCCGCGGGACGTCACGGACCTGTTCTGGGTGCAGGCCGTGATCGGCGCCGAGCTGGCCGAGCGCGCCGCCGACCGCATGGGGCCCGACCTGCTGCGCCGGCTGACCGCGCTGCAGCGGGCGCTGGAGCAGGCCGTGGACGCCGGGCGCCTCGACCTGGTCGAGGAGTACAACCACGCCTTCCATCGGACGATCAACCTGACCGCCGACTCGGCCAAGCTCGTCTGGACGCTCGGCTCGGTGGTGCGGTACGTGCCGCGCGGGATGTGGACCCGCCTGCCCGCCTGGCCGGAACTGGCCATGGAGGACCATCGGCGGATCCTGCAGGCGCTGCGCCGCAAGGACGGCCCCGCGGCCGGCGCCGCCATGCGGCAGCACGTCACCCGCTCCGGCGAGCTGCTGGTCGCCCATCTGGAACGGCAGGGGCTGTGGCGGCCCGACCTCGCCGATGTCGGCGACCAGGCGGAGGACGACGGCCGCGGAGACGTCGGCGACTGAGGACGGCGGGGGCGGGACGAGGGGGGCGGTCAGCGGCAGGCGGCCGGGGCCTCGCGGCTCTCGCGGGCGTCGGCGGCGGGCAGGCGCAGCCACTCGTCGATGCCCTCCAGCAGCCGTTTGCGGATGTGCTCGGGCGCCGCCGAGGCGTGCACCGACTGGCGGGCCAGCTCGGCCAGCTCGGCGTCGGAGAACCCGTGGTGGGACCGCGCGAGCTCGTACTGCCGCGCCAGCCGCGACCCGAACAGCAGCGGGTCGTCGGCGCCCAGGGCGATGCGCGCGCCCGCGTCGAACAGGGTCCGCACCGGGACGTCCCTGGGCGTCGCCGCCACGCCGAGCCCCACGTTGGACGTCGGGCACACCTCCAGCGTCACCTGGCGCTCCGCGATCTCGTCCAGCAGCCGCCGGTCCTCCACCGCCCGGACCCCGTGGCCGATGCGGTCGGCCCGCAGCATCTCCAGGCACTCGCGCACGCTCTGCGGCCCGAGCAGCTCCCCGCCGTGCGGGGTCGCCAGCAGCCCGCCGCGCCGCGCGATGCGGAACGCCCCCTCGAAGTCGTACGCCCGGCCGCGCCGCTCGTCGTTGGACAGCCCGAACCCCACGACCCCCTGGTCGGTGTAGCGGACGGCCAGCCGCGCCAGCGTCTTGGCGTCCAGCGGATGCCGGGTGCGGTTCGCGGCGATCACCACGCCGATGCCCACGCCGGTCGCGGCGGACGCCTCGCGCGCGGCGTCCAGCACCAGCTCCACGGTCGGCGTCAGCCCGCCGAACCGCGCCGCGTAGCCGCTCGGGTCCACCTGGATCTCCAGCCAGCCGGACCCCTCGGCGGCCTCGTCCTCGGCCGTCTCGTGCAGCAGCCGCCGCATGTCCTCGGGCGTGCGCAGCACCGAACGCGCGATGTCGTACAGCCGCTGGAACCGGAACCAGCCGCGCTCGTCGGTGGCGTGCAGCTGCGGCGGCCACTCCTCGACCAGGGCGTCCGGCAAGTGCACGCCGTGCCGCGCGGCCAGCTCCACCAGAGTGGAGTGGCGCATCGAACCGGTGAAGTGCAGATGCAGGTGCGCCTTGGGGAGGGCGCGAATCGGACGCTCTGAAACGGGATGGGGCTCCATGCACAAATGTTGCCCGATCAACGGCGTGCCCGTTGCACAGAAGCCCCCCGCATCCCCGCGAGACCACCCGGCGCGGTCATGCCGCATGGCCCCAAAGGACCACGTCCGACCACCCCTCACCTGCCTCTTCGGGGCGCCGGAAAAATTTCTGAGATCCCGTGCAACCCCTCTCCGTGGCCGGGCGTATACGAGGGGCGCCAGAGGCCAATGGGGCAGAAGGGATCAACTCCATGCTTTCTGTGAAGGTCGCCGCGATCGCGGCATCCGCGGTGGGCGCCGTCGCCGTCGGCGGGGTCGCCTGGGCCTCCGTCGCCCAGCCGGACGCCGACCTGCGCTCCGGGCACTCGGCGGTGGCCGACGGGGCCGAGCGGGCCAAGGCCGCCGCCCCGTCCGCCGTCCCCACGCCCACCTGCGTGCCCGTCCGCACGCCGAAGGCGCCGGACGCGCCGAAGGCGCCCGCCCTGCCGAAGACGCCGGACGTCAAGGTTCCGGACGTCAAGGTTCCGGACGTCAAGGCGCCCGACAGCAAGGTCCCGGCCGTCAAGGCCCCGGACGTCAAGGCGCCCGGCGTCGAGGTCCCGGGCGTCAAGGTCCCGGCGGCGCCCAAGCCCGGCGACGCCAAGGCCGTCGTCGACGGCACCCTCGCCAAGGTCACGCCGCCGACCACGCTGCCCGACTGCGGACCCGCGGCGCCGAAGGCGCCGGGCGTCCCCGCTCCGTCCGGCGCCAAGGCCGCGTCCAAGGCCACCGCCCCCGGGACGCCCGCCGCCTGCACGGGCCTCAAGCCGGCCGTCCCGGTGGGCGGCGCCATCGAGCGCGCCGTCATGCTGCCGAAGGGCCTGAAGCACGTCGCCAGCACCACCGGCGCCAAGAAGCTGGGCGCCTCGACGATCTGCACCGTCACCCAGAAGTGGGTCGGCGAGGCCGGGCAGTGGATCACCGTCGAGCGGATCCAGAGCGAGACCGCGATGACCCGGAGCGCGCTGCGCCGGACGCTGGGCCTGCCCGGCGACGCCCGCAAGGTGGACCTGGGCGGCGCGGTCGGCTGGCAGAGCCCCGCGGGCGGCGGCGTCCTCGTCGTCGACCCGGCCGGCCAGTCGGCGCTGCTGGTCAACGGCAGCCCGGTGTTCGCGGCCGGCCTGAAGGACATCGCCGGCGACCTTGCCGGCGACATCGCCGCCGGCAAGGCCGAGATCGGCCGGAAGGCGGGCGAGCAGATCGGCGACGGGGACCTCGCCGGCAGGGTGCGCCCGATCCAGTGAGCCCCGGGCGGACGGCCCCGAGGCGCGCGGGGCCGTCCGTCACCGGACAACCGAATCGAAACCAGAGCCGGACGGAGCACCGTGGGGCGTCGAGACGAGGAGTCGTTCGCCGAGTTCGTGGCGACGCGTGGCACCGCCCTGTTGCGGACCGCCACGCTCCTGTGCGGGGCCAAGCAGGACGCCGAGGACCTGCTGCAGACCGCGCTGGAGAGGGCCTACCGGCACTGGGGCCGATTGGACGCCGACGCCGATCCCGAGCCCTACGTGCGCCGCATCCTGGTCAATCTGGTGATCAGCCGGGCGCGGCGGTGGAAGGTGCTCAAGGAGATCCACATGTCCCGGCTGCCCGAGCGCGCCACCGGCTCGCCCGCGCACGCCGTCGAGCTGCGCGGCGCGCTGATCGACGAGCTGCGCCGGCTCGGCCCCCGGCAGCGGGCGGTGCTGGTCCTGCGCTACTGGGAGGACCTGTCGGAGGCCGAGACGGCGCGGATCCTCGGCTGTTCGGTCGGCACGGTCAAGAGCCAGGCGTCCCGGGCGCTCGCCAAGCTCCGGGAACGCCTCGACAAGCACGCGGCACCACTGGGGAGTTGAGCGATGGACCTGGAGAGCGAACTGCGCGCGGCCATGGCCGAGCACACGGCCGGGACGACGGCGCCGCCATCGCTCGCCGCGGCGGTGCGCCGCCGGCACCGCCGCCGGGTCGTGCGGATCCGGGTGACGGTCGGCACCGCCGCGGCCGCCGCCGCGGCCGCGTTCGTGGTGACGCCGGCCTACCACTCGATGACCCGCGTCGATTCCGCCGGCGTGCACACGACTCCGGCCGGTTCGCCGGCGTCGCCGGACCGGTCGGCATCGCCCCCCGCTCCGGGCCTGCCTGCTTCGCCCCCGTCCGGAGACAGGCCCGGAGCGGGGTCCTCCAAACGGCCCGCGGCCCGGCCCACGGGGCCGGCGATGAAGGGCGACGGGCCGGACGGAGGCCCGGCGCGGATCAGGCGCGTCGGCTGGGTGACGTACCTCCCGCCGGGGCTGGCCGCGGAGCAGCCGTGCGTCGAGCACGACGAGCGCGGCGGGCGGACGACGACGTGCCGCTGGAGCGGACCGCCCGGATGGGTGGAGATCCGCGTCGTCCGCGGCACGGGCCTGTCCGGCCCGGAGGACCTGTACCGCGGCGACCCCGCCGTGCCCCAATACACCTCGGTGCGCGGGGTGCGGGCGGCCGTCACCGACCGTCCCGACTCTGGACGGCAGGTCGCCTGGATGGCCCGTCCCGGTGTCGGCGCGGTCGTGGCGGCGGGCGGCGGTTCCGTCCGCGACCAGCTCATGCGGATCGCCGAGGGCGTCCGCCTCTGACCCCCGGGGGCGTTCGGCCCCCCGGGGGACCCGCCCCGGCGCGGGGCCTCACTCCGGCGAAAGCGCGGCCGCCGGAGGGCCCCGCCGGGGCGCCGGCCTTCGCGAACCGGCGCCCCGCAAACCCGCGACCGGGTGCGCGGCCCGGTGGTTCAGTGCGCCTGATCAGAGCGCCTGATCAGAGCGCCTGCTTCAGTGCGCCTCGGCCAGCAGCTTGGCGACCCGGGAGACGCCCTCCACCAGGTCGTCGTCGCCGAGCGCGTACGACAGCCGGAAGTAGCCCGGCGTGCCGAACGCCTCGCCCGGCACCAGCGCCACCTCGGCCTCCTCCAGGATCAGCGAGGCCAGCTCCACCGACGTCTGCGGGCGGCGCCCCCGGATCTCCTTGCCGATCAGCTCCTTGACCGACGGGTAGGCGTAGAACGCGCCCTCCGGCTCCGGGCACACCACGCCGGGGATCTCGTTGAGCATCCGCACCATGGTCCGGCGGCGCCGGTCGAACGCGGTGCGCATCTGCGCCACGGCCGACAGGTCGCCGGTCACCGCGGCCAGCGCGGCGGCCTGCGCCACGTTCGCGACGTTGGACGTGGCGTGCGACTGCAGGTTGGCGGCGGCCTTCACCACGTCCTGCGGGCCGATCAGCCAGCCCACCCGCCAGCCGGTCATCGCGTAGGTCTTGGCGACCCCGTTGAGCACCAGCGTCCGGTCGGCGAGCTCGGGCACCACCACCGGCATGGAGTGGAACTCGGCCTGCCCGTACACCAGGTGCTCGTAGATCTCGTCGGTGATCACCCACAGGCCGTGCTCGGCCGCCCAGCGGCCGATCTCCTCGATCTGGTCGCGGGCGTAGACGGCGCCGGTCGGGTTGGACGGCGACACGAACAGCAGCACCTTGGTGCGCTCGGTGCGCGCCGCCTCCAGCTGGTCGACGGTCACCCGGTAGCCGGTGGTCTCGTCGGCCACCACGGTCACCGGCACGCCCCCGGCCAGCTTGATCGCCTCGGGGTAGGTGGTCCAGTACGGCGTCGGCACGAGCACCTCGTCGCCCGGATCCAGCAGCGCCGCGAACGCCTCGTACACCGCCTGCTTGCCGCCGTTGGTGACCAGCACCTGCGACGGCTCGACCTTCAGGCCGGAGTCGCGGGCGGTCTTCTCGGCGATGGCCGCGCGCAGCTCGGGCAGCCCCGCGGCGGGCGTGTACTTGTGGAACCGCGGCTCCCGGCACGCGGCGACCGCGGCCTCGACGATGTAGTCGGGGGTCGGGAAGTCCGGTTCGCCCGCACCGAACCCGATGACCGGGCGGCCCGCCGCCTTCAGCGCCTTGGCCTTGGCGTCGACGGCCAGCGTGGCGGACTCGGAGATGGCGGCGATGCGCTTGGACAGGCGAGGACGATCGATGCTCATGCCCCTATCGTTACAGACGGGCGGCGATGACTTCAGCGGTATATCGCCGCCGGTAGGACGGGGTCTCGGGGGATGAGACGGGCCGCCCGCGCGACATGTCCCGGCGGTCCGGTTCGACGCGGACGGCTCGGGGACGTAGACTCACCGTGCTAGTGGCGGCTCGCGGCATACGGTCTCGCCCTTGGAAGGCCGTAAGCTATGTTCCGTCACGACCCGGTCGGAGACGACCGGGGTGTCTCCTTGCATGGAGAACAGGTGAAGGGCAGTGGCTCAATTGGTAGAGCTCCGGTCTCCAAAACCGGCGGTTGGGGGTTCGAGTCCCTCCTGCCCTGCGAGGTGCGGTGCGCGCACCCGTGCCGGCCAGTCGATGGCACGCCGCACGGTGAGCGGGCGACACAACCACTGGGTGGTTGGTCACGACCAATGAGGTGAACGGCGGCACAATGGCGACTGAGACGCGCGGCGAGGCCGCGGCCAAGGACGAAGGCAAGGGGAAGGCTCCGCGCAAGCGGACGTCCCCGGCTCTCTTCGTGCGCCAGGTGGTCGCCGAACTGCGCAAGGTCATCTGGCCTACCCGGCGTGAGCTGATCACCTACACGACCGCGGCGCTGGTGTTCGTGCTGATCATGGTCGCTCTGGTGGCCGGGCTCGACTGGGTTCTGCAGCGGGGCGTCTTCTGGGTCTTCGGCTGAGCATCGGCCGCCCGGCGGGCGCGCCGCCGTCGGCGTTCCGCCGAGGCCCGTCGGGACCGCCGCGAGGGCGTCCGCCCGCACCGCCCGAAACTCCATTCACCACCGATCCGTAGAGGGAAAGAGTCGCCGTGTCCGAGTCCTCACAGCCCAACGACGAGGCCGCCGAACTGGCCCGGTCCGCTGAGGCTGCTGCGGCCGAGCCGTCGGGTGAGCCCGCCGCGGCGGACGAGCCCGCCGTCGGCGCCGAGCCGGCGGACACGGAGACCGAGGGCGACGCCGCCGCCGACGCCGACGAGGCGGCCGAGGCCGAGCCCCCGGCGGACCCGTACGCCGAGTTCAAGGCGCAGCTGCGGCTGCTGCCGGGCGAGTGGTACGTCGTGCACTCCTACGCGGGGTACGAGAACCGGGTCAAGGCCAACATCGAGACCCGCACGCAGACCCTCAACATGGAGGACTACATCTTCCAGATCGAGGTCCCCCAGCACGAGGTGACCGAGATCAAGGGGGGCAAGCGGCAGAAGGTCAACGAGAAGGTCCTGCCCGGCTACATCCTCGTCCGCATGGAGCTGACCGACGAGTCGTGGGCGGCCGTCCGCAACACGCCCGGCGTCACCGGCTTCGTCGGCCTGTCCAACAAGCCGTCGCCGCTCAGCCTGGACGAGGTCGCCGCCCTGCTCGCGCCGGAGCCGGAGGAGCCCGCCAAGGCCAAGGAGCAGACCAAGGTCGCGCCGGCGGTGGACTTCGAGATCGGCGAGTCGGTCACCGTCATGGACGGCCCGTTCGCCACCCTCCCCGCCACCGTCAACGAGATCAACGTCGAGCAGCAGAAGCTGAAGGTCCTGGTCTCGATCTTCGGCCGGGAGACGCCGGTCGAGCTGTCGTTCAACCAGGTCTCCAAGATCTGACGAGGCCGCCGCGGCCGACGACGCGTATCCTGGGACGGTCGTCCCCGCCTGAGCTGGGACGACGCGCCCCCGCCGTCGGCGGTCGGCCTCGGGTCCGCGGGACGGAGCGCCGTCCGTGCCGGTCGTCCTGAAGCGGGACGCCGACCAGCCCCGCGCACGCGGGGCGCTCCGGTCGCATCCGGTCGGGTCGCGTCGGCGCGGCGCCCGCGCCCGCGGGACGGCGCACAGCGGTTCCTACGTCGCGGTTGAGTCCCGGCCGCGACGTTGCCCGGGAATCCGGGACCCGGAACCGAAGCAAAACGGGACATAGGGGTTGTCGATGCCTCCGAAGAAGAAGGTCGCCGCGGTCGTCAAGGTGCAGCTCCAGGCGGGGCAGGCCACTCCGGCGCCGCCGGTCGGTACCGCGCTCGGTCCGCACGGCGTCAACATCATGGAATTCTGCAAGCAGTACAACGCTGCTACGGAATCCCAGCGCGGCAACGTCGTCCCCGTAGAGATCACCATCTACGAGGACCGCTCGTTCACCTTCGTCACCAAGACCCCGCCCGCCGCGCAGCTGATCCTCAAGGCCGCGGGCGTGGAGAAGGGCAGCGGCGAGCCGCACAAGACCAAGGTCGGCTCGGTCACCCGCGACCAGATCCGGGAGATCGCCAAGACCAAGATGCCCGACCTGAACGCCAAGGACCTCGACGCCGCCGAGAAGATCATCGCCGGCACCGCCCGCTCCATGGGCATCGAGGTCAAGTAAGACCCCGTACGGGGCGTCCGTACGAACGTGGAAGGGCCTGGCGCGGCCCGTACCACGACCTCCTCTCACAGCAGGGAGACAGACATGAAGCGCAGCAAGGCGTACCGCGCCGCGGCCGAGAAGATCGACCGCGACCGGCTCTACAGCCCGGCCGAGGCCATGCGCCTGGCCAAGGAGACCAGCGTCACCAAGTTCGACGCGACCGTGGAGGTCGCGCTGCGGCTCGGCGTCGACCCGCGCAAGGCCGACCAGATGGTGCGCGGCACGGTCAACCTGCCGCACGGCACCGGTAAGACCGCCCGCGTGCTGGTGTTCGCGGCCGGCGCCAAGGCGGAGGAGGCCCGCGGGGCCGGGGCCGACTACGTCGGGTCCGACGACCTGATCGAGAAGATCCAGGGCGGCTTCCTGGACTTCGACGCCGTGGTCGCCACCCCCGACCAGATGGGCAAGGTCGGTCGGCTGGGCCGGGTGCTGGGTCCGCGCGGCCTGATGCCGAACCCGAAGACCGGCACGGTCACCATGGACGTGGCCAAGGCCGTGTCCGACATCAAGGGCGGGAAGATCGAGTTCCGGGTGGACCGGCACGGGAACCTGCACTTCATCGTCGGCAAGGCGTCGTTCAGCGAGCGGCAGCTGGTGGAGAACTACGCGGCCGCGCTGGACGAGGTGCAGCGGCTCAAGCCGTCGGCGGCCAAGGGCCGGTACATCAAGAAGGCCGCGGTGTCGACGTCGATGGGCCCGAGCATCCCGATCGACCCGAACGCGACGCGGAACCTGACCGCCGAGCTCGACCAGAACTGAGCTCGACCAGAACTGAGCTCGTCCGAGCGTTCTCGGTGACAGGGCGCCCCCTTGCGGGGGCGCCCTTTCGCTGTGCACGAAGGTCCGAAAAGCGGTGTCTGTGGTGCCCGCGGGGCCTTTGGTGTTGAATCGGTCCTCACCCGCGCAGGCCCGTCGGCGCTCCGGGACGGAGGACCCGTGAATCGTCGTGCCGAACACCTGACCGCGGCGGCCGCGGCCGCCGCCGCAGCCGTGGTGACCGTCGCCGTGGCGGCCGCCGTCACGGCGGGCCCCGACGACAAGTCCCCGGACGCCTCGCGGACGCCTGTGGCAGCCGTCCAGGGCGCCTCTGCCCCCGCTTCGGCCCCGCAGACCCCTGGAGCGTCGAACAGGCCGCTCCCGCGGCATGCGGCGTCCCCGCAAAGCACGCCCCCGGCCCTGCCCTCCGCTCCGGCCCAGACCTCCCGTGCCGGCGATGCGGGCGCCCCGGCGTCCCCCTCGACGCGCCAGGGCTCCACGCGAGAAGTGCGGTCGTACGTCCGCGTGACCGAGGTGCGCCTGTCCGGGGCGGCGAACGGGGACTACGAGCACGCCACCGAAACCGCCCGCTTCACCCTGTCGCCGCGGTTCTCGATGGACGCCACCGGCGTGCGGACGAGCGTGCGCGACGGCCGGACGACCACCGTCACCCAGAAGGCGATCATCAAGGGCCGGACGGTGGCGGGCTTCGACGGCGCGCGGTGGAGCCGCACGACGCTCACCGACACCCAGCTCGCCGGGCTGCGGACCGGCTCCGACCCGCGCGCGTTCACGCGGCTGATCCGCTCGGTGCCCGGCGTCACCCGGTCGGCGCCGGACCGGTCCGGCTCGGTGCGCTACACCGCCGGCGTGTCGCTCGGCGAGCTGCTCGTGCTGCTGCCGCCCGCGTCGAGCGCCACCGTGCGGCAGGCGCTCGGCACGGTGCCCGCCGGCGTCGGCGTCACCGTCGACCTGCAGGCCGACGCCGACGACCGTCCCACGTGGATCGGGCTGCGCGCCGCGGTCCCGGGCGTCCGGTACAGCGGGTCGATGACCTTCCGCGACTACCGCTGAGACGCGACAACCGCTGAGAACGGCCCGGCGCGTCCGCACTGCCGAACGACCTACGTCCTGGGTCGTACCGCAGGGGGTGGGCTTCGTACCACCGGGGGATGCCCGCCTCGCGCATGCCGGATCAGACTGAGGGCATCGGTAAGACAACCAGGGAGGCTCAATCCTTATGAGAGGCCGATTCGCCGCGGCCGCGGGCGGCGCCGCCGTGGGCGCCGCGCTGCTGCTGTCCGGCTGCTCCGGCGACGGTTCGCAGAGCGTGTCCACCGGCGCGATGAAGCTGAGCGCCGCCGAGGCCGTCCTGCAGTCGTCGCAGAAGACCGCCAAGGCCCAGTCGTTCAAGGCCGACCTGACCGTCACCGACGCCCAGGAGGGCGTCCAGGTGGAGGCCACCGGGCGCTTCCGGCTCCAGCCGGAGCTGACCTTCAGCGCGCAGCTGAAGAAGGTCAGCCACCGCGGGCAGAGCCTGGAGAACATGGGCGGGCAGGCGATCTACACCGGCGACGTGCTGTACGCCCGGCTCCCGGAGGCCGCCCGGTCCGTGGTCGGCGGCAAGCCGTGGGTGAAGGTGGACGTCGCGCAGGTGGGCCGGCGGACCGGGTTCGACCTGAGCGGCCTCGTCGACCAGGTGCGCAAGGTCGACCCGGCCGAGCAGACCAAGATGTTCACCGGCTCCAAGGACGTGCGCCGGGTCGGCGAGGAGACCGTCGACGGGGTGCGCACCGTCCACTACACCGGGACGGTGACCGCCCGGGACGCGCTGAACCGCCTCGACCCGCAGGTGCGGCAGCGGGTGAGCGAGTGGTTCCGGGGGGACGCGCCCGACGAGAAGATCAGCTTCGACCTGTGGGTCGACAAGGACCAGCTGCCCCGCAAGATCGTCACGAAGGGCATCGACGGCGGGACCGGCTCGGTGACCGTGCGCTACAGCGACTACGGCACGTCGTTCCGCGTGAACCCGCCGCCCGCGGACCAGGTCGGCGACCTTCCGCTGAACGGCATCCTCGGCCGCAACTGACGCCCCCGAGTCGGAGGGTGTGATCCGTCACGAGCCGTGAACCCTCCGTCCCTCCTCGACGTCTGATCATCTGTGCGCTCGCGGATGTCCGCGGCGACACGTCCGATCGAGAGACGAGGAGTGGAGCAAATGATTCGTCGCTTCGCCACGGGCGCGGCGGTGGCCACCGGCCTTGTCCTGTCCCTGACCGGCTGCCTCGGCCTGGGTGGGGCGGACAAGGCCGGGGAGGCCGTCAAGCTCACCGCGGCGCAGGTGCTCGGCAAGGCCGCCGAGAAGACCGGGCAGACCGCGACGTTCAAGGCGACGCTGTCGATGCGGATGAACGACCCGCAGGCCGGGCAGGTCAGCGCGGACGGCGAGATGCAGTACCGCACCAAGCCGGACGTCGCCTTCGCCCTGAAGTTCAGCCGGATGACGGTCGGCGGCCAGTCCCTGGGCGGCATGGAGCAGGTGCTCATCGACCGCACGATGTACATGAAGATGCCGATGCTCAGCCAGATGGCGGGGCAGGGCGGCGCCGCGGGGCGGCTGGCCGCCAAGCCCTGGCTGAAGATCTCGCTGTCCGAGCTCGGCCAGAAGTCGGGCGTCAACATCGAGCAGTTCCTGGAGCAGTCGCGGCAGCTCGACCCGGTCCAGAACACCAAGATGCTCACCGCCTCCCAGGACGTCCGCGAAGTGGGCAAGGAGACGGTGGACGGCGTGGAGACCACGCACTACACCGGCACCTACCGGATGTCGGACGCGGTGGCCAAGCTGCCGCCGGAGACGCAGGAGGCGTACCGCAAGGCGCTGGCCGACACCGGCATGGAGACGATGGCCTTCGACCTGTGGGTCGACAAGGACCAGCTGCCGCGCAAGATGACGATGAAGAGCGCGCAGGGCGGCCGTGACATGACCATCACCACCACGTACCGGGACTACGGCCAGCCGGTGCAGATCGCGGCGCCGCCCGCCGACCAGGTCACCGACTTCGGCGCGCTGCTGGGCGCGCTGCCCGGCGCCGCCACCGGGAGCTGACGCCGCCGACCGCTCCGCGGAGCGTCACGGGGCCCGCGCCCTCTCCTCCGGGTGCGGGCCCCGCCGCGTGCGAAGGCACGGGCGGACGGATTTGGTGTGCGGCCGTGCGAGCACGTAGTCTGGACCACTGCCGAAGACCGCCGGTCGTCGCCCCGTCCGGGGCGGCCGAAGGACCCGGCGCCCGCAGCGGCACCGGGCGGCCCGCGTAGGCGAGACGAGAGCTTCCGTGCGACCTTCGCGTCGTGCTCACGCCCCGTGCGCCTACGCCGGGGCGTTTCTGCGTTCTGCAGGGCCTTTCGCCCCGGCGGCTTCCACCCCAGGTAATCGGAAGGAGGCCCATGGCAAAGGCCGACAAGGCCGCGGCGATCGCCGAGCTCAAGGAGGAGTTCCAGAGCTCCAGCGGCGCCGTGCTGACCGAGTACCGCGGGTTGACGGTGGCGCAGATGAAGGAGCTGCGCACCACGCTCGGCGAGCACGCCAGGTTCGCCGTGGTGAAGAACACGCTGACCAAGATCGCCGCGACCGACGCGGGCCTGGACGACGAGTTCAAGAGCCTGCTGCAGGGTCCGTCCGCGATCGCCTTCGTCAAGGGCGACGTGGTGGAGGCGGCCAAGGGGCTGCGGGACTTCGCCAAGGCCAACCCGATGCTGGTGATCAAGGGCGGCTACATCGACGGCAAGTCGATGAACGCCGAAGAGGTCACCAAGCTCGCCGATCTGGAGTCTCGCGAGGTGCTCCTCGCGAAGCTGGCCGGCGCGATGAAGGGCTCCATGGCCAACGCGGCCGCCCTGTTCAACGCGCTGCCGACCCAGGCCGCCCAGCTCGCCGAGGCGCTGCGCGCCAAGCGCGAGGAGGCCGGCGAGACCGCCGACGCCCCGGCCGCCGAGGCCGCGGCGGAGGCACCGGCCGAGTGACCCGGGTCCCTCCCGGACCGACCACCACCCGCGGTCGCATCGACGACCCGTCTGCCAAGCCCTAGCGGAGGAAGAAACACCATGGCGAAGCTCAGCACCGAGGAGCTGCTCGACGCGTTCAAGGAGATGACCCTCCTGGAGCTGTCGGAGTTCGTCAAGCAGTTCGAGGAGACCTTCGACGTCAAGGCCGCCGCCCCGGTGGCCGCCGTCGCCGCCCCGGGCGCCCCGGCCGCCGGCGGCGGTGAGGCCGCGGCCGAGGAGGCCAAGGACGAGTTCGACGTCATCCTCGAGGCCGCCGGCGACAAGAAGATCCAGGTCATCAAGGAGGTCCGCGCCCTGACGAGCCTCGGCCTGAAGGAGGCCAAGGACCTGGTCGACAGCGCGCCCAAGCCGCTGCTGGAGAAGGTCAACAAGGAGACGGCCGACAAGGCCAAGGAGGCCCTGGAGAAGGCCGGCGCGACGGTCACCGTCAAGTAAGGCTTCTCCGGTCCTTCTCGAGGCGCTCGCGCTTCGTGCGAGGCGGTCATCCCACGGCCGTGGGGTGGCCGCCTCGTCGCGTTCCGGCGCCGGGACGGAGGTGTGCCCAAGGGGTGAGATCTTCCAGTGGGGTCCTTGAGACGGAACATCCCGGACCACTAGTCTCACCGGGCGCGTAAGTAACGATTGTCTTACGACGTCACTGGACACCGGGTCCAATGGGGCGCTCCCCCTTCCATTTCCGCGCCGGGCCGCTACGGTAGTGACACCCGCCACAGCTACCCGGCGGTAGCTATCGGGGGCGGCGCACACGGTGACGACGACGCACGGAGTGCCACGACAACACAGCTGCTCGGTCTTTGGTTCCGGAATCCCCCCGGCCTGGACGAAAGGTGACGAGTGGGCGTCGAGATCAGAGTCGAGGGACTGACCAAGTCCTTCGGCCGCCAGGTCATCTGGCAGGACGTATCGCTAACGCTGCCCGCGGGAGAGATCAACGTGCTCCTCGGGCCCTCCGGTACGGGCAAGTCGGTGTTCCTCAAGTCGCTCGTCGGGCTGCTCAAGCCGGATCGCGGCCACATCTGGATCGGCGACCGGGACCTGCCGCGCCTGCCGGAGTCGCAGCTGTACGAGACCCGCAAGCTCTTCGGGGTCCTGTTCCAGGACGGCGCGCTGTTCGGGTCGATGAACATCTACGACAACATCGCCTTCCCGCTGCGCGAGCACACCAAGAAGACCGAGGCGGAGATCCGCCGGATCGTCATGGAGAAGATGGAGATGGTCGGCCTCCTCGGGGCCGAGCACAAGCTCCCCGGTGAGATCTCCGGCGGGATGAAGAAGCGGGCGGGGCTGGCCCGGGCGCTGGTGCTGGAGCCGGAGATCCTGCTGGTGGACGAGCCCGACTCGGGCCTGGACCCGGTCCGCACCGCCTACCTCAACCAGCTGATCGTCGACCTGAACGCGCAGACCGACGCGACCTTCCTCATCGTCACCCACGACATCAACACCGCACGGACCGTGCCGGACAACATCGGGCTGCTGTTCCGTCGCGAGCTGGTGATGTTCGGACCCCGCGAGATGCTGCTGTCCAGCGAGGAGCCGGTCGTCCGGCAGTTCCTCAACGCCCGCCGGGTCGGCCCGATCGGCATGTCGGAGGAGAAGGACGTCTCCGAGCTGGAGGCCGAGGCCAGGATGGGCCACGACCCGGGCAAGCTCCCGCCGATCCCGCCGCAGCTGATGCCCAGCGACGGGCGGCTGCGCAGGGGGCAGCATCCCCCGGGCGCCTGGTGCGCCGCCAACGGCGTCACGCCGCCGCCCGGGTCGTTCATCGACGACCTCGGCCGCAACTGGGTGGAGGAGTGGCCGCGATACGTCGCGGCCCAGACGGGCGCGCCCGCGCCCCACGGCGCGCCGTCCGCGCCGCCCCCGCACGGCGGACCGCCCGGCGCGGGTCCGCAGCCGCCGCCCGGGGCTCCCGGGGCCTGGCCGCCGCCCTCCTCGCCGCCTCCTGGGGGCCGGCGCTGATGTCGTCCCCCGGTACCGACGCGAACGCGCGGACGGGCGACCGGGACGGCGGCGCGGCCGACGTGCTCCGCAAGATCGGGGCCGGCGCGGCCAACGTCGCCGTCAAGGAACCCGGCCGCTTCTTCGCCCTCTGCCTGGACACGTGCCGGGCGATGTTCATGTGGCCGTTCCAGTGGCGGGAGTTCATCCAGCAGGCCTGGTTCATCGTCTCGGTCACCGTGATCCCGACGATGCTGGTCGCCATCCCCTTCGGCGGCATCCTGTCGCTGCAGGTCGGCGGGCTGATCCGGCAGCTGGGCGCCCAGTCGTTCACCGGCGCGACCGCGGTGGTGGCGATCGTGCGGGAGGCCAGCCCGCTGGTCACCTCGCTGCTGGTGGCGGGCGCGGCGGGCTCGGCCATGTGCGCCGACATCGGCTCCCGCAAGATCCGCGAGGAGATCGACGCGATGGAGGTGCTCGGCATCAACCCGCTGCACCGCCTCGTGGTGCCGCGCATGCTGGCCTGCGCGTTCGTGGCGCTGTTCCTCAACGGGCTGGTGTCGGTGGTCGGCCTGGTCGGCGGCTACACGTTCAACGTGCTGCTGCAGGACGGCACGCCGGGCGCCTACCTCGCCTCGTTCAACGCCATCGCGCAGCTGCCCGACCTGGTCCAGGCCGAGGTCAAGGCGTTCGTGTTCGGCGTCACCGCCGGGCTGGTCGCCGCGTACAAGGGGCTGAACGCCAAGGGCGGCCCGAAGGGCGTGGGCGACGCGGTCAACCAGACCGTCGTGATCACGTTCATGCTGCTGTTCCTGGAGAACTTCCTGATCTCCACCCTGTACTTCCAGTTCGTCCCGCAGAAGGGCATGTGAGGCATGGCGAACGAGCGTGCGGGCGCCGGACTGCGAAGCGCGACGAGCCCGGCCCGTGAGCAGCGCGACGGAGCGCAGCCATGAGCGCCGCGCCGGGCAGGACGGGGCGGGCCGTCGTCCGGGTGGTCAACCGCCCGCTGGAGCGGCTGGACGACTTCGGACACCAGCTGTCGTTCTACGCGCGGGCGTTCGCGTGGGTGTTCCGGGTGCTGCGCCGCTACCGCACCGAGGTGCTGCGGCTGCTCGCCGAGGTCAGCCTCGGCACCGGCGGACTCGCGGTGATCGGCGGCAGCGTGGTGATCGTCGGCTTCATGACGTTCTTCACCGGCAGCCAGGTCGGCCTGCAGGGCTACAACTCGCTGAACCAGATCGGCACCGCCGCGTTCACCGGGTTCGTCGCGTCCTACTTCAACACGCGCGAGATCGCCCCGCTGGTGTCGGCGCTGGCGCTGTCGGCGACGGTGGGCTGCGGGTTCACCGCCCAGCTCGGCGCGATGCGGATCTCCGACGAGATCGACGCGCTGGAGGTCATGGCCGTCCCGTCGATGCCGTTCCTGGTGACGACGCGGCTGCTGGCCGGGATGATCGCGGTGATCCCGCTGTACATCGTGGGCCTGCTGGCCTCCTACGGCGCCACCCGGCTGATCGTGACGCTGTTCTACGAGCAGTCCACCGGCACCTACGACCACTATTTCCACTTGTTCCTGCCGCCGTACGACATCCTGTGGTCGTTCGGCAAAGTGATCATCTTCGCGATGCTGGTGATGCTGATCCACTGCTACTACGGCTACAACGCCAGCGGTGGTCCGGCCGGCGTCGGCGTGGCGGTGGGCCGCGCCGTGCGCACGAGCATCGTCGTCATCAACGTGGCGGACCTGCTGCTCGGCATGGCGATCTGGGGCGCCACCACGACCGTGCGGATCGCGGGGTGAGGCGGCGATGACGAACCTTCCGCAGAGCCCGTCGCGCCCGTTCGGCGGCCTGTCGCAAAAGATCCGCCACCGGCTGCTCGGGCTGTCCATGGTGCTGGTGATCGCCCTGCTGGTGGCGCTGACCGTGGCGCTGTTCAACAAGGCGCTCACCCCCGTCGTCCGGGTGAAGGTGGACGCCGAGCGGGCCGGGCTGCAGCTGCTGCCCCGCTCCGACGTCAAGGTCCGCGGGCTGATCGTGGGAGAGGTGCGCGGCACCCGCGCCACCGCCGACGGCGCGATCCTCGACCTGGCGATCGACCCGGACAAGGCGAAGCTGATCCCGCGCAACGTGCAGGCGCGGCTGCTGCCCAAGACGCTGTTCGGCGAGAAGTACGTCGACCTGCAGATCCCGGCGCAGCCGGGGCCGATGGGGCTGCGGCCCGGCCAGGTGATCCCGCAGGACCGCTCGCAGGCGGCGGTGGAGATCGACCAGGTGCTCGACAACCTGCTGCCGCTGCTGGAGGCGGTGCCGCCGGCCAAGCTCAACGCCGCGCTGAACGCGCTGGCGACCGCGCTGCAGGGCCGCGGCGACCAGATCGGCCGCAACCTGGAGCAGGCCGACGCGCTGCTCAAGAAGATCAACCCGGAGCTCGGCACGCTGGTGTACGACCTGCGGGCCCTGGCCGACACCGCCGACGTCTACGACCAGGCCGCGCCGGACCTGCTGCGGACGCTGCGCAACCTCAACGTCACCAGCGACACGGTCACCGAGAAGCGGGCCACGATCGAGGACCTGATCCCGCAGATCACCGGGTTCGCCGACAAGGGCGACCGGTTCATGCGCGTCAACGGCCCCAAGATCATCGGGGTCAACATCGCCAACCGGGACGGGCTGGCGCTGATCGCCCGGTACTCGCCCGAGCTGCCGTGCGTGACCGAGGGGCTCATGAAGCTCCAGCCGCGGGCCGAGGAGGCGGGCGGCGGCCGCACCCCGACGTTCAACCTCACCATCGAGATCGTCAAGCCGCGGCCCGCGTACAAGTACCCGCTGGACCTGCCGGAGGCCAAGGACTACCGGGGGCCGCGCTGCTACGGCCTGCCCAACCCCAAGGTCCCGTTCCCCGACTACATGGCGCTGGACGGCACCCAGGACGACCTGTGGTGGAAGGACGCCCACGACCCGAACGAGCCGCTGCCGCCGGGCCACGGCAGCCGCGGCCGGGCCGTCTCGGGCGTGCTGGTCGACCCGGGCACGCGGATGAGCGGCACCGAGCAGGTCAAGGCCGTGGTGGGCCCGCTCACCCGGACCCCGTCCGACCAGGTCCCCGACGTGGCCGCGCTGCTGTTCGGGCCGCTGCTGGACGGATCGGTGGTGGAGGTCAAGTGAGCGCCGTGGAACGCGGAGGAGGGCGTGGCCGTGGGTAAGACGACCAGCGCCGCGATCAAGCTGGGGATCTTCGTGGTCCTCACCTCCCTGGCGACCGGCGTGCTGGCGATGACGATCGCCAACGTGCGGTTCGGCGACACCCGCACCTACAAGGCGGTGTTCTCGGACGCGACCGGGCTGCTGGCCAACGACGACGTGCGGATCGCCGGGGTGCGCGTCGGACAGGTCGAGGACGTCCGGCTGTACCACGACCGCCTGGACGGCGGGAAGACGAAGGCGCTCGTCACGTTCAGCGTGCAGCGCGAGGGCCCGCTGCGGGCCGGGCTGCCGGAGTCGACCGGGGTGCAGCTGCGCTACCGCAACCTGATGGGGCAGCGGTACCTGTCGCTCAGCCAGGAGCAGCCGGGCCAGGTGAACGGCTACCTGCGGCCGGGCGCGATCATCCCCGACAGCAGGACCGAGGAGGCCCTCGACCTGACCGCGCTGTTCAACGGGTTCCGCCCGCTGTTCCGCGCGCTGGAGCCGCAGGACGTCAACAAGCTGGCGTTCGAGATCGTCCAGGTCCTGCAGGGCGAGGCCGGCACCGTCAACAGCCTGCTGGCGCACCTGGCGTCCCTGACCGACACGCTGGCCGACCGGGACCGCGTGATCGGCGAAGTGATCACCAACCTGAACAACGTGCTGGGCGCCGTCGAGTCCCGGCACACCGAGATCAACAAGCTGATCGTCGACCTGCGCGCGCTGGTCGGCGGGGTGGCGTCGGACCGCGAGGCGATCTTCGAGTCGGTGGAGGCGCTCAACGGGCTGAGCGAGACCACCGCGGCGCTGCTCAAGGACGCGCGCCCCGACGTGCGCGACGACATCGCCGGGCTGCGCCGGCTGACCGCGACCCTCTACGCCAACGAGAAGGACCTGGACAAGGCGCTCAAGCGGACCCCGGACCGGATGGAGAAGCTGGTCCACATCTCCTCCTACGGGTCCTGGTTCAACATGTACCTCTGCGGCCTCGACGCGCGGGTGCGGCTGCCGGGCGGCCCGGTCTACCAGACCCCGGCGATCGTGAACGAGAACGCGAGGTGCAAGTAGATGAGGATCCCGTTCCGGGAGCGCAACCCGGTCCCCATCGCGCTCACCGCGTTCGCGGCCATCGCCGGCGCGCTGCTGGTGGCGCTGAACCTGGAGAACCTGCCGCTGGTCAACGGGCAGCGCACCTACACCGCGGACTTCGCCGAGGCGGCCGGGCTCAAGGCGGACGAGGAGGTGCGCATCGCCGGGGTCAAGGTCGGCAAGGTGACCGGGCTGGAGCTGGCCGGCGACCACGTCAAGGTCACCTTCCGGGTGGACGACGAGGTGCGCCTGGGCTGGAAGACCCAGGCCGCCATCAAGATCAAGACGGTGCTGGGCGCGCACTACCTGGAGCTGAAGCCGGACGGCGGCGGGCGGCTGAAGCACATCCCGCGCGAGCGCACCAGCACCCCGTTCGAGGTCGTCCCGGCGATCGGCGAGCTGAGCCGGCGCGTCGAGCAGATCGACACGGCCCAGCTGGCCAAGTCGTTCGACGTGCTGTCGGACACCTTCCAGAACTCCCCCGACGAGATCCGCGCCGCGCTGCAGGGGCTGCGGCGGCTGTCGCACACGGTGGCGTCCCGCGACGACGAGCTGCACGAGCTGGCCGACCGCGCCAAGGACGTCTCGCGGCTGCTGGCCGACCGCAACCAGGACTTCGTGCGGCTGCTGCGGGACGGCGACCAGATCCTGCGCGAGGTGCAGGCCCGCCGCGCGGTGATCCACCAGCTGCTGGTCAACACGGTGGCGCTGACCCAGCAGGTCAACGCGCTGATCAAGGAGAACGAGGCGCAGCTGAAGCCGATGCTGGAGAACCTGGAGCGGGTGAACCGGATCCTGCTGCGCAACCAGGAGAACCTGGACCGCATGATCAAGCTGTTCGCCCCGTTCACCCGGCAGTTCGCCGACGTCACCGGGTCCGGCCGCTGGTTCGACGCCTACCTGCAGAACATCCTCCCGATCCCGGCGTCCATCCAGGCCCCCTCGTCCGGCGGCGGGACGCAGGACGGCGCGGGCGCGCGGAGCGGCACCGGGCAGCGGCAGAACGGAGGTCGGACAGGGCAGTCAGGCGACCGGCAGGGCAACAGCGTGTTGCCGTTCCTCCCGTGAGTCTCCCGTGAGCGAGCAGCAGGCAGGCATCCGTGCGTAACCAAGGAACCATCCTCCGCCTCGGCGGCGCCGTCCTCGCCGCCGCCGTGCTGGCGGCCGTGCTCGTGGCGGTGCTGCGGGAGCCCGAGCAGAAGCACCTGACGGCCTACTTCACCCGGACCGTCGGTCTGTACCCCGGCGCCGACGTGCGGATCCTCGGCATCCCCGTCGGGAAGGTCACCGAGGTCACCCCGGTCGGCGGCTCGGTGCGGGTGAAGATGCGCTACGAGGCCAAGTACAAGGTGCCCGCCGACGTCCAGGCCGTCATCGTCAACCAGACGATCGTGGCCGACCGGTACGTCCAGCTCACCCCCGTCTACAAGGGCGGCCCGGTGCTGGCCGACGGGGCGACGCTGGCGGTCAACCGCACCCAGGTCCCGGTCGAGGTCGACCAGGTCGGCTCCAGCCTCAACGAGCTGTCCAAGGCGCTCGGCCCGCAGGGCGCCAACTCCGAGGGGGCCCTGTCGCGGCTGCTGCAGGTCGGCGCGGACACCCTGCAGGGCCAGGGCGAGGACATCCGGCAGACCATCACCGACACGTCCGAGCTGCTGAGCACGCTGAGCGAGGACCGCGAGGACGTGGCGCAGACCATCGAGAACCTGCGGATCATCACCCGCGCGCTCAAGGACAACGACGCGCAGGTCCAGCAGTTCAACCGCCACCTCAGCAGCGTGTCGGCGCAGCTGGCGGCCGAGAAGGAGGAGCTGAGCGCGGCGCTGAACGCCCTCGGCCCGACGCTGCGCAACGTGCAGCGGTTCGTCAAGGAGAACCGCAAGGAGCTGTCGGACAACGTGCGGCAGCTCGCGCAGATCACCGGCGTGCTGGTCAAGGAGAAGGAGGCGCTGGCCGAGCTGCTCACCACCGCGCCGCTGGCCATCAACAACCTGGGCCGCGCCTACGACCCGATCAGCGGCACCATCCACAACCGGGTGAACTTCGTGCAGTTCGAGAACCTGGCCGACTGGGTGTGCTCGCTGGCGTACTCGGTGGGCACCCCCGCCAAGCAGTGCCTGGACTTCGTCACCCCCTACAACGGCATCGGCAAGGCGCTCACCGGGCTCAGCCTGGACCTGTCCTGGATCACCGCGCTGACCACCCACTACGACCCCGAGCCGATCCCGCCGGACGCCTACGGGCCCAACGCGGGCGCGGGCTCGGCCGCGAGCGCGTCGACCAAGTCGTCCAAGTCGGCCAAGTCGTCTAAGGCGGGGAAGGCCGGCCGCGACGCCGGCGGCCGGGACGCCGACGCGGCGGGCGCCCGGCAGAACACCAGGCCGAAGGACTTCACGGCACTGCTGCCAGGAGGTGGCCGATGATCAGGCGGCGAGCCGGTGAGCGCGCGCGGCGCCGCGGCGGACGGACGGCGGCCGCGGCCGCCCGGCGGCTGGGAGCGGTGACGCTGGCGGCCGCGACCGTGCTGTCGGGCTGCTCGTTCCGCGGCGTGGACTCGCTCCCGCTGCCCGGCGGCCCGGACCTGGGCTCCGACCCCAAGACCATCAAGATCGAGTTCGCCAACGTGCTGGACCTGGTGCCGCAGTCGGTGGTGAAGGTCAACGACGTGTCGGTCGGCAAGGTCGAGAAGGTGGACCTGGCGGGCGGGCCCGGCGGCTGGTACGCCGTGGTCACCGCCAAGGTGCGCCGGGACGTGCGGCTGCCCGACAACGCCGTCGCCTCGATCAACCAGACCAGCCTGCTGGGGGAGAAGTTCGTGGCGCTGTCCGCCCCGACCAGCGAGCCGCCGCGCGGCGAGCTGGGGTCGGGCGACGTCATCCCGCTGTCGCGCACCCGGCAGGGCACCGAGGTCGAGACGGTGCTGTCGGCGATGTCGATGCTGCTCAACAACGGCGGCCTGGAACAGATCTCCACGATCACCCATGAGCTGAACGCGGCGATGAGCGGCCGCGAGCCGCAGATCCGGTCGGTGCTCAACCGGGTGAACACCTTCGTCGGCACCCTGGACCGCAACCGCGCCGCGATCACCCGGGCGCTGGACAGCATCGACCGGCTGACCGCCAAGCTGTCGGCCGAGCGGCGCACGATCACCGACACCGCCGACCGCACCGGCCCGGCCATCGAGATCCTGCGCCGCAACCGCGCCGACCTGACCAAGATGCTGGTCAGCCTGGACAAGCTCAGCCGCACCACCACCGACGTGGTCAACAAGTCGCACGCCGAGCTGGTGGCCAACCTGCGCGACCTCGACACGATCCTGCGCGAGCTCAACAAGGCGGGCGAGAACCTGCCCAAGTCGCTGGAGAGCCTGCTGACGTTCCCGTTCCCGCCCACGTTCGGCAACGTCATCCGGGGCGACTACGGCAACGTGCGGCTCACCGTCGACCTGGACCTGGAGAACCTCGCCCGCAACCTGTTCGGCGGCACCGAGCTGGAGGCGCTCGTGGGCAGCGGCCGACGGATGCGCGACATGCTCACCGTCCCGAACGTGACGCTGCCGCAGACGCCGCTCGGCGTGCTGCCGCAGACGCCCGGCGGCGGCCTGCCGGGGCTCGCTCCGCAGGGCGGCCAGAACGGCCAGTCCGGCGGCGGCCGGAGCCGACCGGGCGCGATGGCGCCGCACCGCGATCTGGAGACGCTGATGACGGGGGGCCTGTCGTGATCCTCAAACCGGGCGTCAAGATCCAGCTGCTGGTCTTCGCGGTCATCACCGTGATCGGCGTGTACGTGGTGTCGGTCGACTACATCCGGCTGGGCCGCGAGGTCTTCAACCGGCAGTACACCGCCTACGTCGACCTCACCGACTCCGGCGGCGTGTTCACCGGCGCCGAGGTGACCTACCGCGGCGTGCCGGTCGGCCGGGTCGGCCCGATCCAGCTCACCCGGGACGGCATCCGCGTCCGGCTGGACCTCGAACGGGGCCGCCCCATCCCCCGCGACGGGCTGATCGCCGTGGTGGCCAACCGCTCCGCGGTCGGCGAGCAGTACATCGACCTGCAGCCTTCCCGGGACGGCCGCCCCTACCTCCACGAGTACGTCGACGGCAAGCCGTACACGATCCCGCGGCAGAACACCCGGCTGCCGGTGTCCACCGCCGAGCTGCTGCGCAACGTCAACACGCTGATCGACCGCAACAACCTCAAGCCGGAGAACCTGCGCACCATCGTCGACGAGCTGGACAAGGCGTTCTCCGGCACGTCCGCCGACCTGCAGCGGATCCTCGACGACACCGACCGGCTGCTCAAGACCGCCGACAAGGCGTACCCGGCCACCAAGGAGCTGCTCGACAACAGCCGCACCGTGCTGGACACCCAGCGCCGCCAGGGCGCCGACATCCGGGCCTTCGCGCGCAACCTCAACGAGCTGACCGGCCAGCTGCGCCGCGACGACCCGGCGCTGCGCTCCACCGTCGACGCCGCGCCGTCCGCGGTCGGCCAGCTCGACGCCACGGTCGACACCCTGGCGCCCACCCTGCCGGTGCTGCTCGCCAACATGACCAGCACCGGGCAGGTCATCGCGTCCCGGCAGGACGGTCTGCGGTCGCTGTTCATCCTGTACCCGATCACCGTGGCCGGGGCGTTCACCGTGACGCCGGGCGACGGCACCCAGCACCTCGGCATGGCCCTCAACATCAACGCGCCGGCGCCGTGCACCAAGGGCTACGAGAAGACGCCGCGCCGCTGGCCGCAGTTCACCGGCCCCAAGGAGCCGCCGCTGAACGCCGGGTGCAAGGACGCCCCCGACTCGGGCAAGGCCGTCCGCGGGGCGCGCAACTTCCCCAAGGAGGCCATCCGCCCGTACCCGAAGGTCCCCGAGGGCGCCACCGACGGCGCCGGGTTCCCGCCCGGCGGCGCGGACGGCTCCGGAGAAGGGGCGCGCAAGGCGTCCGGGGACGAGAAGACGGACGAGCCGAAGCGGGCCGCGAGCGACGGCGACGACGCCGTCCAGCCCCAGACCGCCACCGTCTCCGTCCCGCTCGGCCCCACCCGCGTGGAATTGGCCGGGTACGATCCATCGACCGGATGGGTCTACGGGCCGGACGGCAAGCGCTACGGCATGGGCTGGACGGGCGGCCAGGAGCGGCTGCTGGGCGACGCGTCCTGGAAGATGCTTCTGCTGGGCCCGCTGGGGTTGAACTGACGACTGCGGCCGGGCTGCTCCCGCCGAGGCCGATCCCTGTGAAGGAGGCGACGCGATGAGGTACGGCGCGACCAGCGCGATCGACGCCGAGGCGTCGCGCGGGCGCCGGACCGTCCTGACCGTGCTCGGTGTGCTGGCCGTCGGGCTCGCCGTGGCGGTGGGGGTGTTCGGCTACCGGTACTGGAAGGCGGAGGAGGAGGAACGGCAGCGCGCCGCCGCCGTCCAGGCCGCCCGGCAGACCGCGGTGAACCTGGCCAGCCTCGACTACCGCGACGTCCAGAAGGGCGTCGACCGGGTGCTGGCCGGGATGACCGGCGAGGTCCGCAACCAGTGGGCCACCCAGGCCAAGACCATCGTCGACACGGCCACCAAGGCGCAGACCATGTCGCAGGTGCAGCAGGTGCGCGCCGGGGTGGTCTCGATGGACGGCGACTCGGCGGAGGTGATCGTGGCGATCACCGCGACCGTCACCAACCCGAAGGTGCCCCAGGGCTCCCCCCGGTACTACCGCTTCTCGATGGATATGACCCGCACCGACGGGCGCTGGCTCGTCTCGAACCTCGGACTTGTCCCATGACGACGCTCGGACGCAGGAAGCGCGACGCCGCCGCGAAGAAGGCCGAGAAGGCCAGGCGGCGCGCCGAGGAGGCCGCCCGCAAGGCCCGCGAGGCCGCCGAGGCCGCCGAACGCGCGGCCCGCGAGGCGGCCGAGGCGGAGGCCGAGCGGGCCGCCGTCGAGGGCGAGGACGAGGCCGCGCCAGCCTCCGCGGACGACTCCACGACCGAGAGCCGGTCAAAGTCCACGGCCGAGGCGAAGGACGGGGCCGAGGCCCCCGCCGCCGAAAAGCCCGAGACCGCCGACGATGACGACGGCGACGGCTCTCAGGAAGCGGCCACCGACGAGAAGACTGAGGAGCCCGAGCCCACCCTCACCAAAACGGAGGATGACGCCGCCGACGAGGACGGCGAGCAGCGCGACCAGGACGAAGCCTCCGACGAGGACGAACACGACGAGGACGAAGAGGACGAGCCTGAGCGCGCCCCCGGGCGGCTGAGGCGGCTCGCCGGCGCCGTCGCGTCCGCCGGCGCCCTCGGGTACACGCTGATCGCCGTCAACGTCGCGCTGGTGGCGGGGCTGGTGTGGCTGGTGGTGGCCGTGCACCGGGCCGACGGGCGAGAGGCGGCCGCCGACCAGGTGAAGTTCGCGGCGTCGCGGGCGGCCGAGGACCTGTCGTCGTACGACTTCCGGACGATCGACGCCGACCTCAAGCGGGCCGCCGGGCAGACCACCGGCCGGTTCAAGTCCCAGTTCCAGCAGCTGACCGCGTCGGTGCGGACGTCGGCGACCCGGCAGCAGGCGGTGGTCGAGGGAACCGCGGTCAAGACGGCCGTGGAGAGCGTCGACGGCGACCGCGCCATCGCGCTCGTCTACCTCAACCAGCAGACCGCCAAGGGCAGCAGCGGGCAGCGCACGCCGAGCCAGTTCGCGATGCGGCTGGTCATGCGCAAGGTCGGGGACCGCTGGCTGGTGTCGGAGCTGCACATGCTCTGACCCCGGCCACGCCCCGCAACGCGCCCGCCGCGCCACCGCGACGGAGCTTCCCCGCCGGCGAGGGGCGGCACCCTCGGTCCTCGGGCACACGCAGGAGTCGCCGGCGCCCTGAAGTCGTGCTCGCGAGGCGGCTCGGACCCCTCCTGAACATCCTCGATCTGGAGTGGCTCACCGGCCTCGTTGCTGGCCGCACACGGACGCGCCTCCGACGGACTTTCTCCCTCTGGCGATCGGGTCGGCGCGCGCTCGGTCCGCGGGCACACGAGGAGTCGCCGGTGTCGCGGAGTTATGAGCAGCGTGCTCGTGACGCGGCTCGTACGCCTCCCAGGCACCCTCGACTTGGTGCGGCTCGCCGTGCCCGGCATGTCCGGTCGCGCCCCCCACAGAGGTTCCCCGGTGGCGATGGGGCGGCGCGCTTGGTCCTCGGCGCAGGCCGCTGGACCTGAGGGGCGTGTTCGGGAGGCGGGTTGGGTGCCTCCTGGGCGCCTCGGCCTGGGGATGGTCACCAACCCCCTGTGAGCTGGGAGGACGGTGCGGTCGCGGTGCTCGGCGGGACGGGCCTGTGCGGCCGGCGGTGTGCCGAGGTGTGCCCTCTGGGGCGCCGATTTGCTCTTGCTCGTGCTGGGTGGTTTGCTTGAGCGCCGGTCAGGGCCCGAGGCGGGCGTGCACCCCTGGGGCTACCTCGCGGTAGGGGGGCCGAATCCTAAACTATGGCCTTCCTCACTGCAGGTCAGAGCCCGAAAAGTCCAAGTCCGCTCTTGACTCGCGGCCGCTGAGGAGCGATGCTCCATGGCAACTGTGATGCATACAGAGGCGCTAGACTTGCATGCAGTGTAGTGGTCGGCTACACTGCCCCTTTGCGCTGCCCTCTGACTATCCATGTGTTGAACACCCCCGTCGTGCCCGTCCCGGGTGGTCTGCTCGGGTGTCGGCACCTGGATCGTCTGGCGTGCGCGTCATCTGTTACGCCGCGAGCCCTCGGAAGGACCACTCTTGGCAGCCTCGCGCAACGCCTCGAATACCGCAACCGGTCCGCACCGCGTCTCCTTCGCGCGCATCAAGGAGCCGCTGGAAGTCCCGGACCTCCTCGCGCTGCAGACCAACTCGTTCGACTGGCTGCTGGGCAACGAGAGGTGGAAGGCCCGGGTCGAGGCGGCTCGGCAGGCCGGGCGTAAGGACGTCCCGACTCAGTCGGGTCTGGAGGAGATCTTCGAGGAGATCAGTCCGATCGAGGACTTCTCCGGGACCATGTCGCTGTCGTTCCGGGACCACCGGTTCGAGCCGCCGAAGTACTCCGTTGAGGAGTGCAAGGACAAGGACATGACCTACTCCGCCCCGATGTTCGTGACGGCGGAGTTCAT
>NZ_BCQU01000032.1:0-62632 GCF_001552235.1 Actinomadura rubrobrunea NBRC 15275
GGGCCGACGATATGCTCGCCCGACCGTCGGCGGTGGGGCGGGGCCGGGCGCCGCGCGGGGCCGATCGCCCGCGCGACGGCGGCGCGGCCCCCTCGGGACGTGCAGGGAACGGGATGACGACACACAAGGCGGCGACACGCAAGGCGGCGGTGCACACGGCGGCGGTGCTCACGGCGGCGGGACGCACGGCACCGCGTGACGGCGCTCCGCGTCCGGCCGGAGACGCGGCATGAACCGTCTCGTCCTGTGGAACATCGACCACACGCTCGTGGACGTCGGCCGCGTCGCCCGCGAGTGCTACGCCGAGGCGTTCCGGCGGACCACCGGACGGCCCATGGTCCGGCTGGCGCCGATGCCGGGACGCACCGAATCGGAGATCATCTTCGAGACGCTGGCGTTCAACGACATCGTCACCACCGACGACCACCTGCCCGCGTTCATGGAGGCGCTGGCCGCCGCGTTCGACACCCGCCGCGCCGACCTGCGGACGCACGGCCGCATCCTGACGGGGGCGGCCGAGGCGCTGTCCGCGCTGGGCCGCCTGCCCGGCACCGTCCAGTCGGTGCTGACCGGCTCGATCGAGCCGGTGGCCCGGATCAAGGTCACCGAGCTCGGCCTGGCCCGGCACCTGGACCTGGACGCGGGCGGCTACGAGACCGGCGTCTACAGCAAGGCCGCCACGCTGGAGCTGGTGCGGCGCCGCGCCGGCGAGGCCCGCGGCGTGACGTTCGGCGAGTCCGACACCGTGTACGTGGCCGACTCGCCGCGCGACGTGCAGGCCGCGCACATCGCCCGGTCGCCGATCATCGCGGTCGCCACCGGCAGCGCCACCGAGGCGGAGCTGCGCTCGGCGGGCGCCGAGGTCGTCCTGCCGGACCTGTCCGACACCGACGCCGTCGTCGCCGCCGTCACCCGCCTCACCGGCTCCTGAGGTGTGGGCGGGCCACGTCCCCGCCGCGCGAGGGACGTGGGCGGCCCCCATGGGGAGGCCGCGGACCAGGGGCGTACGATCGACGAACTTGCCAAGGCGGGTCGGCGGGTCCGATCCTGTGGAGCGTCCGGCAGGCGGACGACGTGCGAAACGTGAGGAGGCCGCTGCGATGGCAGGCGACGGAGCGTCCGACGGCTCCCCGGGGCTGACCCCCGAGGGGGCCCCGCTGTGGGAACCGTCCGCAAAGGTCGTCGCCGACGCCAAGGTGACGCGCTACCAGCGCTGGCTGCGCGACCGCGGCGTGGCCACCGAGAGCTACGACGAGCTGTGGCGCTGGTCGGTCACCGAGATCGACGCCTTCTGGGAGTCGATCTGGGAGTACTTCGACGTGGTCGGCCGCCGCGGCGACGGCCCGGTCCGGTCCGGCGGGCCCATGCCCGTCGACGGGCTGCGCTGGTTCCCCGGCGCGACCCTCAACTACGCCGCCAACGCGCTGCGCCGGGCCGAGCAGGCGCCCGACGACACCGCCGTGGTGTTCCGCTCCGAAGCGGGCGGGCACCGGGTGCTCACCTACCGGGAGCTGGCCCGGCACGTGGCCGAGGTCCGCGCCGGGCTCGCCGCGCTCGGGGTGGGCCGCGGCGACCGCGTGGCCGCCTACCTGCCCAACATCCCCGAGGCGCTGATCTGCTTCCTGGCCGCCGCCTCGCTCGGCGCGATCTGGTCGTCGTGCTCCCCGGACTTCGGGTCCTCCTCCGTGGTCGACCGGTTCGCCCAGATCGAGCCGAAGGTGCTGCTCGCCGTGGACGGCTACGCCTACAACGGCAAGCGGTTCGACCGGCGCGACGTCGTCCGCGAGATCGAGGCGGCGCTGCCGTCGCTGCGCGCCACCGTGCTCGTCCCGTACCTGGACCCGGCCGCCGCGCCCGAGGGCCTGCGCGCGGGCGTGCACTACCGGGACCTGCCCCGCAGCGGCCACGACCTGGAGTTCGAGGACGTCCCGTTCGACCACCCGCTGTGGGTGGTGTACTCGTCCGGCACCACGGGGCTGCCCAAGCCGATCGTGCACGGCCACGGCGGGGTCGTCCTGGAGCACCTCAAGGCGCTGACGTTCCACCAGGACCTCGGCCCGGAGGACGTGTTCTTCTGGTACACGACCACGGGCTGGATGATGTGGAACTACCTCATCGGCGGCCTGCTCGTCGGCGCCACGGTGGTGATGTACGACGGCGCGCCCTCCGACCTGTGGGGCCTGGCCGCCGACACCGGCGTCACCTACTTCGGCGTCGGCGCCCCGTACATCATGGCGTCGGCGAAGGAGGGCCGCCGCCCCGGCGAGGAGCTCGACCTGTCGCGCATCCGCGGCATCGGCTCCACCGGCTCGCCGCTGCCGCCCGAGGGCTTCGCGTGGGTGTACGACGCCGTCGGCAAGGACCTGCTGCTCGGCTCGTTCTCCGGCGGCACCGACCTGTGCACCGGCTTCGTCGGCCCGTCGCCGCTGCTGCCGCTGCGCGCCGGGGTGATCCAGTGCCGCGGCCTCGGCGCCAAGGTCGAGTCCTACGGCGACGACGGGACGCCGGTCGTGGACGAGGTGGGCGAGCTGGTCATCACCGAGCCGATGCCGTCCATGCCGGTCTTCTTCTGGAACGACGAGAACGGCGAGCGCTACCGCGAGTCGTACTTCTCCATGTACCCGGGCGTGTGGCGGCACGGCGACTGGATCAAGATCCGCCCCGACGGCGGCTGCGTCATCTACGGCCGGTCCGACTCGACCCTCAACCGCGGCGGCGTGCGCATGGGCACCGCCGACTTCTACCGGGTGGTCGAGTCGTTCGACGAGATCGCCGACAGCCTGGTCATCGACACCGGCCGCCTCGGGCAGGAGGGCCGCCTGATCCTCTACGTCCAGCTCGCGCCCGGCGCCGTCCTGGACGACGACCTGGTGTCCCGGCTGCGCTCCGCGCTGCGCGGCGCGCTGTCGCCGCGGCACGTGCCGGACGAGATCCACGAGGTCCCCGGGATCCCGCGCACCCTGTCGGGCAAGAAGCTGGAGGTCCCGGTCCGCAAGATCCTCCTCGGCACGCCGGTGGAGAAGGCCGCCAACCCCGACTCGCTGGCCAACCCGGACGTGCTCAAGCACTTCACGCCGCAGTCGGCGTCGTAGTCGCTCTGAGGGTCGCTCTGAGGGTCGCTCTGCGGGTCGCTCTGAGGGGCGCTCTGCGGGCCGCCCTCCCGGCCGCCTTTCCGGCCGTGGCCTGAGGCCGCCGCGCCCGCGCACCGGCCCTTCAATGGCCCCGGATCGCGTCCATGGCGAGGACGCGATCCGGGTGAGGTGATCGCGACGGGAACCGCCCCCGCGTCCCCGTCCTGCGGGCGCCCCTCGGCCGCCGCAGACGGCGTCGTCGTCGGCGTGCGCCGAGTCGGGCACGGGCGGCTCAGTAGAGCCGCGAGGGCACCGGCGGCAGCGGCCGCCACGCCGGGCGCACCGCGCCGACATAGCGCGAGCGGTAGTAGCCGCGCAGCCGCTCGATCGTCACCCGGCGGCCCGGTCGCGGCGCGTGGATGAACCGGTTCCGGCCCACGTACATGCCGACGTGGTTCAACCGGTTGAAGAACACCAGGTCGCCGGGACGCAGGTCGTGACGCTTGATCTTCGGGTTGATGGCGCGGTACTGGGACGCGGCCACCCGCGGGATCTTCACTCCCGCGCGCCGCCACGCCCGCTGCACCAGCCCGGAGCAGTCGAACCCGTACCGGCCCGTGCCGCCCCACACGTAGGGGCGTCCCCGCTGGCGCAGTGCGTAGGCGACCGCGCGGTCGGCGCGGCGCTGCCATTTCGCCACCATCTGCGCCCGGCGCAGCCGCACCGAGCGCTGCAGCGCGGCGAGCATTCCGGCCCGGTCCCGGCCGTGGACGCCGCGCGCCTTGCCGTGGGTCCTGACGCGGCGGTTCTGCATCGCGGCCCACCGCGAGGCCCGCGGCCCCTGCTCGCTCTGGATCTTCTCGGGTCGGTCATGGTTCTTCAGCGGCTGCGCGACGGCGGTGCCCGGGGTGAGAGCCAGGGCGAGCGTCGTCGCGCAGCACGCGGTCCTTAACGGAAGCGACATGCCGATGTACCTCCTCACGAAGATCGTCAAGCCGCTGTCTACCCGGCACGCCGTCCCCACACTCCTGAAATCACTAAGAAAACAACTTGTGACCTGCGGAAATGTCAGCGTTTTCGCTTGTGCACCCTATGTGACGGCACGAATCGGACTAAGGTAGGGACCCGCCCCGAGCCCTGTCGGAGACCGCGGCCGGACAGCGGTGCGCATCGCGTCCGGGTCAACTCCCCGGTGGCGTGGGGCGTCCCATTGGTCGAAGTCCGACGCGTACATTCCCTACGATTCGAACCCCGAGGTCCCGTCCTGCGGCCGGTCCGGCGGACCGGCGTACGCCGGCGTCGCCGAACCACGGGACGGGTGAACAGCGCGACGAGAGAGGGCGGTTCCGCGCATGGAAGTTGGTGCCCTGCGGGCCGGCGACCCGAAGCGGCTGGGGTCCTACGACCTGATCGGCCGGGTGGGCGAGGGCGGCCAGGGCAGCGTCTTCCTGGGCGAGTCACCGGACGGCCGGCAGGTGGCGATCAAACTGCTGCACGCCGAGCTGACCTCCGACGACAAGGCCCGGGCGCGCTTCCTGCGCGAGGTGGAGGTCGCCAAGCGGGTGGCGCCGTTCTGCACGGCGCAGGTGATCGACGCCGACGCCGACGGCGACCGGCCGTACATCGTCAGCGAGTACGTGCCCGGCCCGTCGCTCAATCAGTACGTCACCCAGAAGGGCCCGCTGTCGGGCGCGGCGCTGGACCGGCTGGCGGTCAGCACCGCCACCGCGCTGGCCGCCATCCACCGGGCCGAGGTGGTGCACCGCGACTTCAAGCCGCACAACGTGCTCATCGGCCCGGACGGCCCGCGCGTGATCGACTTCGGGGTGGCCCGGGCGGTCAGCGGCTCCACCACGCTGACCAGCAAGGTCATCGGCACCCCGTCGTACATGGCGCCCGAGATGCTCAAGGGCGAGGAGGTCGGCACCGCCGCCGACGTGTTCTGCTGGGGCGCCACGCTGACGTTCGCGGCCACCGGCGAGCCGCCGTTCGGCCAGGACACCATCCCGGCGGTGATCAACCGGATCCTGCACGAGGAGCCGAACCTGGGCGACCTGGCCGGGCCGCTGCGCGATCTGGTCGCCGAGTGCCTGGACAAGGACCCGGCGGGACGGCCCGACGCCCGGCAGGTGCTGATGCGGCTGCTCGGGCACGAGGAGCGCGCCGGGCGCACGGCCGCGGCGCCGCGGCCGTCGCAGGCGGCCGCCGCGGACGACCCCTCGGTGCCCGACCGGCACGATGAGGAGACCGCGATCCTGGCCGCGGGCAGCGTCCTGGCCGCCGAGCTCGCCCACGACGCCGACGACGCGGATGACGTCGCGGACGCCGAGGGCGCCCGCGCCGACGGCCCCGCCGACGGAACCGCCGACGGAACCGCCGACGGCCCCGCCGACGGAGCCGCCGACGGAGCCGGCGACGCCGAGGACGCCCCGGACCGCACCGCCGATCGCGACCCGGCGTCCGCGCGCACCCAGGCGGTCGGCGCGGCCTCCGCGGAGACGGACGGCGACGGGGCCGGACGGCTGCCCACGCCGGCCGAATGGGCGACGCAGGACACGCTGCCGCCCGCCGCGCACCCCGGACCGCGCCGCGGGCCGGCCGTGCTGCACGGCGGCCGCCGCAGGCTCGCCGCGCTCGCCGGGGCGGCCGCCGCCCTCGTCGCCATCCTGATCACCTCGGCGGTGCTGGCGTTCGGCGGCGGCGACAAGACCGGCAAGACCGTCGGCGACAACGACCAGGGGCCGTCGCCCGCCGGCGTCACGCCGTCCGCCCCGAAGGTCGGCCCGACGACCGCCGAGCCCACGCCCGAGAAGACCGCGACCGACACGGGGCCGTCGTCCAAGCCGACCGACTCGGGCACGCCGTCCGACGAGCCGACCACGGAGCCGACCGGCACGCCGACCGCGCCCACGCCGACCGACACCCCGACCGACACGCCGACCGGCGAGCCCAGCGACCCGGGCACGACCGACCCGGAGCCCACCGATCCGGGGCCGAGCGAACCCGAGCCGAAGCCGACCGACCCGGGCCCCGGCGACGGCACCGGCGGCGGCTCCGGCGGCGGCTCCGGCGACTGACCGGGGCGCCGACCGGGCGGAGTCGGGCGGCCGTTTCCGGAAAACGGCCGCCCGGCATGGTGAAACGCGCCCTGAGAGGGCATCGAAACCGCCAGGACGACGTGGGGAAGGCCACGGTGCGGTCCTGGAATCGCAGGTCGGCTTTGCGGCTTTTCCTCGTTACGCTGACGCAGTGAGCGGCGCCACAACGAGGTGGCGTGCTCGTGGGGGGACGCCCTCCCACGCCCCCGACCTTCCGGGGCCGGGGGACGAGAGTCTCAATGGGGAGAGTCGATGGGCGGCAAGCTCGACAAGGCAAAGGACGACCTGCTCAGACGCGCGGCGGAAACCTACGTGAACGGGCCGGGGAGCAAGGGGATCGACCTCGACGACGCGGTCGAGTACCTCCGGCTCTACTACCGCCACGTGGCGCCGGAGGACCTGCTCGACCGCGACCTGGTCGACATCTTCGGTCCCGCCATGGCGCACCGGCTGCTCGGCGAGGAGCGGCCGCAGGGCCGGGCGAAGGTGAGGGTGTTCACCCCCACCGTCGACGAGTACGGCTGGGACCCCGGGCACACCGTCGTGCAGGTCGTCACCGACGACATGCCGTTCCTGGTCGACTCGGTCACGATGGAGCTGAACCGGCACCACCTGACCACGTACATGATCGTCCACCCGCTGCTCGGGGTGGACCGCGACGTGGCCGGGCACCTCAAGGCGTTCCGCCGCAAGGCCGACAGCCCCGCCGACCTGGACGAGTCGTGGATCCACATCGAGGTGGACCGCACCAGCGACCGGGCCGTCCTGGAACAGCTGGAGAAGGACCTGCTGCGCGTCCTGCACGACGTGCGGGTCGCCTTCGAGGACGCGCCGAAGATGCGCGCGCGGGCCGGCGAGATCGCCGCCGACATCCGCCGGGACCCGCCGCCGCTGCCCGACAAGGAGCGGGAAGAGGGCGTCGAGCTGCTGGAATGGCTCGCCGACGGGCACTTCACCTTCCTCGGCTACCGCGAGTACACCCTCAGCGACGACGGCGCGGCGCTGCTCCCCGTCGCCGGCACCGGCCTCGGCATCCTGCGCGCCGACAAGCAGGAGTCCGACAGCTTCGCCGCGCTGCCGCCCGAGGTGCGCGAGCGCGCCACCGACAAGCAGCTGCTGGTGCTGACCAAGGCCAACTCCCGCTCCACCGTCCACCGGCCGCTGTACCTGGACTACATCGGCGTCAAGAAGTTCGACGCGGACGGCCGGGTGGTCGGCGAACGGCGCTTCCTCGGCCTGTTCACCCACGTCGCCTACAGCGCGTCGATCGCGCAGATCCCCGTCCTGAAGCGCAAGCTGTCCGAGGTTTTGGAACGCGCCGAATTCCCGCCCGACAGCTACGACGGCCAGGACCTCATCGAGATCCTGGAGAACTACCCGCGCGACGAGCTGTTCCAGATCTCCGTCGACGACCTGCTGACGATCGCGCTGGGCGTGCTGCGGCTGCGCGAACGCCGCCGCCTGAAGCTGTTCCTGCGCAAGGACGCCTACGGCCGCTACATGTCCTGCATGGTGTACCTGCCGCGCGACCGGTACACCACCCAGGTGCGGCTGCGCATCCAGGAGATCCTCAAGAGCGCCTTCAACGGCGTCACCGTCGACTACAGCGCCAACGTCACCGAGTCGATCCTGGCCCGGCTGCACGTGGTGGTGCGGGTGGAGCGCGGCGCCCAGCTGCCCGACGTGGACGTCGACGAGCTGGAGGCCCGGCTGGCCGGCGCCTGCCGCGCGTGGGCGGACGACCTGGCCGACGCCATCGTCGAGCAGTGCGGCGAGGAGCGCTCCGGCGCGCTGACCCGCCGGTACGGCGACGCCTTCCCCGAGGGCTACAAGGCCGACTTCCCGGCCCGCACCGCCGTGGCCGACCTGCGCCGCCTGGAGGAGCTCACCGAGGACGGCGAGATCTCCATCAACCTGTACGAGCCGTACGGCGCCGAGCCCGGCGAGCGCCGCCTGAAGATCTACCGGCAGGGCCCGCCGATCTCGCTGTCGCGCGTGCTGCCGCTGCTGCACAACATGGGCGTCGAGGTGATCGACGAGCGGCCGTACGAGATCCGCCCGGCCGACCGCCCCCGCGCCTGGATCTACGACCTGGGGCTGCGCTACGAGCCGTCCGACGGCGTGCCCGAGGAGGACGTCAAGGACCTCTTCCAGGACGCCTTCATGGCGCTGTGGCGCGGCGACATCGAGAACGACGGGTTCAACGCGCTCGTCCTGCACGTCGGGCTGCACTGGCGGCAGGCGATGGTGATGCGCGCCTACGCCCTGTACCTGCGGCAGATCGGCACCAACTTCTCCAAGCGCTACATCGAGCAGGTGCTGCTGCGCAACGCGCAGATCACCCGGCTGCTGGTGCGGTTCTGGGAGAGCCGCCTGGACCCGGCGCTGGCCGGCGGCGAGGAGGAGCGCAGCGAGGCCATCCACGAGGAGCTGCAGGGCCTGCTGGAAGAGGTCGACAGCATCGACGAGGACCGCATCCTGCGCGCCTACCTCGCGATGTTCGAGGCCACCCTGCGCACCAACCACTTCCAGAACAAGCCGTACCTGTCGATCAAGTTCGACCCGGCGCGCATCCCCGACCTGCCGCAGCCCCGCCCCACCTACGAGATCTTCGTGTACTCGCCGAAGGTGGAGGGCGTGCACCTGCGGTTCGGGTCGGTGGCGCGCGGCGGGCTGCGCTGGTCGGACCGCCGCGAGGACTTCCGCACCGAGATCCTCGGCCTGGTCAAGGCGCAGGCGGTGAAGAACACCGTGATCGTCCCGGCCGGCGCCAAGGGCGGGTTCGTCGGCAAGCAGCTGCCGCCCGCGTCCGACCGCGAGGCGTACATGAAGGCGGGCATCGCCTGCTACCGGGACTTCATCTCCGGGCTGCTCGACATCACCGACAACCTCGTCGACGGCAAGGTGGTGCCGCCGCCCGACGTGGTGCGGCACGACGGCGACGACCCGTACCTGGTCGTCGCCGCCGACAAGGGCACCGCCACGTTCTCCGACATCGCCAACGAGGTCGCCGCCTCCTACGGGTTCTGGCTCGGCGACGCGTTCGCCTCCGGCGGCTCGGTCGGCTACGACCACAAGGCGATGGGCATCACCGCCCGCGGCGCCTGGGAGTCGGTGAAGTACCACTTCCGCAGCCTGGGCAAGGACATCCAGCGGGAGGACTTCACCGTCGTCGGCATCGGCGACATGTCCGGCGACGTGTTCGGCAACGGCATGCTGCTCAGCCGGCACATCAAGCTGGTCGCCGCGTTCGACCACCGGCACATCTTCCTCGACCCGAACCCCGACCCGGAGCGCTCGTACGCCGAGCGGCAGCGGCTGTTCAAGCTGCCGCGCAGCTCGTGGGCCGACTACGACCCCGAGGTGATCTCCCCGGGCGGCGGCGTGTACCCCCGCACCGCCAAGTCCATCAAGATCACCCCGGAGGTGCGCGAGGCGCTCGGGCTCGAGCCCGGCGTGACCCGGCTGACCCCGTACGAGCTGATCCGCGCCGTGCTGTGCGCGCCCGTGGACCTGCTGTGGAACGGCGGCATCGGCACCTACGTCAAGGCGTCCACGGAGAACAACGCCGACGTCGGCGACAAGGCCAACGACGCGGTCCGCGCGAACGCCTGCGACCTGCGCTGCAAGGTGATCGGCGAGGGCGGCAACCTCGGCGTCACCCAGCTCGGCCGCATCGAGTTCGCCCGGCGGGGCGGCCTGGTCAACACCGACTTCATCGACAACTCCGCCGGCGTGGACACCTCCGACCACGAGGTCAACATCAAGATCCTGCTGGACCAGGCGGTGCGGGACGGCGAGCTGACCGGCAAGCAGCGCGACCAGCTGCTGTACGAGATGACCGACGAGGTCGCCGAGCTGGTGCTGCGCGACAACTACGCCCAGAACGTGGTGCTCGCCGCCTCCCGCGCGCAGGCCCAGTCCATGCTGCACGTCCACACCCGGTACATGCGCAAGCTGGAACGCGACGGCCACCTCAAGCGGGACCTGGAGTTCCTGCCCGACGACAAGGCGCTGGCCGAGCGCCGCCAGGCGGGCCACGGGCTGACCGGGCCGGAGTTCGCCGTCCTGCTGGCCTACGCCAAGCTGTCGCTGGACGCCGAGCTGAACGCCTCCGACCTGCCCGACGACCCGTACCTGGAGTCCTGGCTGGTCCGGTACTTCCCGACGCCGCTGCGCGAGCGGTTCCGGCCGTACATGGACCGGCACCCGCTGCGCCGCGAGATCATCACCACGGCGGTGGTGAACGACCTGGTCAACAACTCCGGCACCACGTTCATGTTCCGCATGAACGAGGAGACGGGCGCGTCGCCGTCCGACATCGCCCGCGCCTACCTGGTGTCGCGCGAGGTGTTCGACATGCCGCGGTTCTGGCGGGCGGTGGAGGCGCTCACCCACCAGGTCGACGAGTCCACGCAGATCAAGATGCGGCTGGAGGCCCGCAAGCTCACCGAGCGCGGCGCGCGCTGGCTGCTGTACAACCGGCGGCCCCCGTACGACATCCGCGAGACGATCGACTTCTTCGCCGACGGGGCCCGCACGCTCGGCGCGCTGCTGCCCAAGGTGCTGGTCGGGCTCGACCTGGCGGCGTTCGAGCAGCGCCGCGACGACTTCGCCGAACGCGGCGTGCCCGACGAGGTCGCCGAGGCCGCCGCGATGATGGTGCCCGCCTTCTCCACCTTCGACCTGGTGGAGATCGCGCACGAGACCGGGCGTCCGGTCGAGGAGGTCGCCGAGGTCTACTTCGACGTCGCCGACCGGCTCCAGCTGTCCCGGCTGCGCGAGCGCATCATCGCGCTGCCGCGCGACGACCGCTGGCGCTCCATGGCCCGCTCCGCCCTGCGCGACGACCTGTACGCCGCGCACGCCGCGCTGACCCGCGACGTGCTCGTCACCAGCGGGCCGGGCACGCCGCCCGAGCAGCGCCTGGCGCTGTGGGCCGACAAGAACGGCGTCGCGCTGCGCCGCGCCCAGCAGACCCTGTCGGAGATCTGGGAGAGCGACAGCTTCGACCTGGCCACCCTGTCGGTCGCCCTGGGCGCCATCCGCACCCTCGTCACCACCAGCGCCCTGCCGTCCACGGAGGCGTGAACGGCGCCCGGGGCGTCCCGTGCGGGGGCGCCCCGGGGCGTGACGCGGGCATGGTGACCGTCGGGCGCCGGTGCGGATCCACAGCAGCGGTCGATGACGAGGGGCGCCGCCCCGGCGCCCGACGGTGTTCAGGAGGCGTGCGCCGCGACGGCCTTGCGGTACATGCCGCCGACGGCGGCGTGCCCCTTCGCGGGCACGGTCGCCAGGTACTGCACCAGAACGGTGGCGTCCAGGCGGGTGCGGGCAGCCTTGGCGGGCGCCAGGCCCGTCAGGTCCCCGGTGACGGCCAGCTTGCCCCGCCGGGGCGACCGGTAGCTCTCGTGCTGGCGCAGCACGTACCACACCAGCGCGCCGCCGTCCTTGGTGCGCAGCGCGTAGACGGGCGAGGAGTCGGGCACGAAACGGCTTCGCAGCGTGACGCCGTTCTTGCGCAGACCGGCCCGCACCTGCCGCAGCGCGTCATAGGACTGCGTGGTCTGCGGACCCGGCGCCAGCACCGACGCTCCCGGCGCCCGCGGCCCCTCGGTCAGCAGCGCCGCGTGCGCCGCGCCGACCGCGGACGGGGCGACCGCAAGACCGGACGCGCTCGGCGCCACCGTCGAGGCGTAGCCCTCCTTGTCCAGCCGCACCGAGGACAGCTCGTCGCCGCCCGGCCGCGGGGAGGCGGCCAGCAGCCACGGCGCCTTCGGCCCGGCCTTCGTGAACACCAGCGCGTGCCGGGTCTGGCGCGGCTGCGTGTCGCCGGGCGGCGTCGCGGACGTCGTCGCGTCGACGGCGAACCACCGCGGGTACCCGTCCATCCGCGGGATATAGAACGTGGACTTGACGAACCGGACCGGAACGAACGGCTGCCGGGCGGCGCGGCCCAGCTTGAACGCCGCGCGGTCCATGGACAGCTGCGGCTCCGTCTCGACGGCGGCGAGCGCGGCGCCGTCGAGACGCTGCCCGGCCCGGTTGGCCGCGTCGGCGTACCGCGCCAGGACTCGGCGCGCCTCGTCCTTGGTCAGCGCGGGACCGGGACGGGAGTCGCCGCCCCCGCACGCCGCGGCGAGCAGCACGACCGGGACGGACAGGGCGACGGCAGGGCGGACGCGCATGGCAGGCCCCCATGAGGACGACTGCAGAACCGCCCGCCATCATCGCAGAGTGATCGGAAGATCACGCAGCGAATCGGAGGATCGGGGGGCCTACTCCTGGTCGGCCTTGGCCTCCGCCTCGGCCTCGCGCTGCCGCAGCCAGCGGATCTCCGCCTCGATGAACTCGTCGATCTCCCCGTCCAGCACCGCGGCCGGGTTGCCCGCCTCCACGCCGGTCCGCAGGTCCTTGACGATCTGGTACGGGTGCAGCACGTAGTTGCGGATCTGCGTGCCCCAGCTGGTGGTGCTCTCGCCGCGCAGCGAGGAGATCTTCTCCGCCTCCTCCTGCCGCTTGCGCTCCAGCAGCTTGGCCTTCAGCACGCTCATCGCGGTGGCCTTGTTCTGCAGCTGGCTGCGCTCGTTCTGGCAGGACACCACGATCCCGGTGGGCAGGTGGGTGATCCGGACCGCCGAGTCGGTGGTGTTGACGCCCTGGCCGCCGGGCCCGGACGAGCGGTACACGTCGATGCGCAGCTCGTTCTCGTCGATCTCGATGTCGTCGCTCTGCTCGACCACCGGCACCACGTCCAGCCCCGCGAACGAGGTCTGGCGCCGCCCCTGGTTGTCGAACGGGGAGATCCGCACCAGCCGGTGCGTGCCGTGCTCGCCGCGCAGGGTGCCGTAGGCGTAGGGGGCCTTGACCGCGAACGTCGTCGACTTGATGCCGGCCTCTTCGGCGTAGGAGGTCTCGTAGATCTCCGTCGGGTAGCCGTGCCGCTCCGCCCAGCGCAGGTACATCCGCTGCAGCTGCTGCGCCCAGTCGGCCGCGTCCACCCCGCCCGCCTGGGCGTTGATGGTGACGAGCGCCTCGCGCTCGTCGTACTCGCCCGACATCAGGGTGCGGACCTCGAGCTGCTGGATCTCCTTGCCCAGCGCGGCCAGCTCCTCGTCGGCCTCCTTGCGGGTGTCGGCGTCGTCCATCTCCGCGGCCAGCTCGTACAGCGTGGCCACGTCGTCCAGCCGCTGCCGCAGCCCCTCGACCCGCCCCAGCTCGGCCTCCAGGTACGAGAGCCGGCGCGTCACCTTCTGCGCGCGCTCCTGGTCGTTCCACAGCTCGGGATCGGCGGACTGCTCGCGCAGGTCGGCGATGTCGCGCCGCATGCCGTCCAGGTCGAGGACCTGCTCGATGCCGGTCAGCGTCGAGTCGAGCTCCTTGAGCCGGTCTTCGGGGTCGATGGCTGCCACACTGAGAGCTTATCGCCGTCCCGGCAGTGCCCCGGGCGACCGCGCCCGCCGGTTCGATCAGCGGATTCGATCAGCGGATTCGATCAGCGGATTCGATCAACGAGTCCGATCAATGGGCCGCGGATGGCAGAATCACGGATCAGCATGGCGGATCGGATCAGCGGAACGGACCGCTCGGAGGAGCCGGGGGCAGGCGTGACGGCGAACGCGGTGGGCAGGCCGTTCCGCTCCCGTTCGCGCGCCTTCCGCTCGCTCGCCGTGGCCGCGGCCGCGCTGGCGGCGGTCGGCTGCGCCGGACGCGAACCGAAGGCCCGTCCCACCGTGCTGGTCACCGCGACCACGCCCGAACCGGAGCTGCTGACGCACGAGGTGGCCGAACGCGAGTTCCGCGCGTTCATCACCAACGACGACGTCGCCCGCGCCGCCGGCGACGAACGGCTCGCCCTGACCTGGACGTCCGACGGGCAGTCGCAGCTCACCGCCGCCGAGTTCCGCAAGGCCGCCTACGACGGCGACCCGGTGGCCCGCTACCAGTACGGCGAGCCCCGGCTGCTGGTGCCGAAGCTGAAGCTGGACATCTACCCCCACTGGTTCGTGGCCGTCGTGCCGCGCAGCGTCCAGGGCAAGCCGAAGAGCACCCGCACCGCGCTCATGACGTTCATCCGGCGCGGCCCCGGCGACCGCTGGCGCCTCTGCATGACCGCCGAGCTGCTGCCGGACGCCGAACTGCCCAAGATCACGGTGGACGACGACGGCTACGCCACCGCCCTGAACGTCGCCGACACCTCGATGCTGATCCGGCCCCGCGAGGTGCCCGGCATCCAGGCGACCATCGCCTCCGAGGGCCCCCGCAGCGTGGCCCGCAAGGTGATGAAGGCGGGCAAGTACACCACCGGCTACTACAGCGAGGTCCGCAAGGCCAAGCGCAAGGCCGAGGACAAGGACCTGTCCCTGCAGAAGGTGACGGTCGCCACGCCGTTCCCCATCTTCGCGCTGCGCACGCAGGACGACGGCGGCCTGATCCTGTACTCCCTGGCGCGCAACAGCCTGCTGACCGTCAAGGACAAAAAGAGCGGCGCCAAGCCGCCGATCCCGCCCGAGGCCGCCCACCTGCTCGACGGGACCGTCGAAGGCACCGACATCACCATGGCGGAGCTCTACCAGTTCGCCGCCATCGACCCGCCGCGCTCCAAGAAGGGCAAGGCGAAGGCCGACATCATCGCCCAAGCCGGAAGCATCTCCAAGGCCAGCACCCCCCCACCCCGCAACTCCTGAAGGTTGTCGTGGAACCACGCGCGTTTTAGAGCGACGTCGAGCGATCCGGGGGGAGTGGCAGGAGTGTCGTCTGCTGGGCGGCTACGGTGCGCCGTGCTGCGGTCGATGCAGCGGGGTGCGTGTGAGAGCGGCTCCCGCGTCCGGGCTCGTGCCGTAGAGACGCGGGGTCGGGCGTGGGTGCTTCGCGGGAAATCTCACGGCCTGGGGGCGGGGTGAGCGGCCGAGGCTGAGTGGCCTTGGGAGCGCGGCCTTGGGTGCTCAGTACAGGCGTTGCAGGGCCATGGCCAGGCAGAACAGCAGGACGAGCACCGCGAGGACCACGGTGGGGGAGGAGGCGCCGCCGTGGCGGTGCATCTCCGCGCGGGCGGTCCGGCAGGTGGGGCAGCGGCCCTCGACCACCGGGCCCGAGCAGCGGGCGCAGATCAGATGTTCGCAGCTCATCCGGCTGCCTCTCTTGAGAACCAAAGCACTTGTTCGCCAACATTCAGCCTATCCCGACTGTAAAGTCCCTATGCGTGCCAGGGCGCAGACCGGTCGAGGAGATCGTTTCCCGCCCCTACACTGCACGGGGACCGAACGGTCCGACGTCGGGGCCGTGACGTCCCTCCGCCTGGCGGGCCACCCGCACCGGACGCGGCCGGCGCGGGCGAGACCCCGGGCGGGCGCGTCCTCCCGGAGCCGTCCCGCGGGCGGGACTGCCGGGAGCGAGGTGGGGAGTGAGTCCGAGGCTCGCGCCCGCAGCATTCGCACGACAGCGGGGCCTAGGGGGCGTCCCTGGGCGAGACCGAGATGAGGTGGGGAGTGAGTCGAACAAGACGCACGACCGTACCTCGCCACGGGCGGCGGAGGCTCCGGCGGCCGCCCCTCGGGAGATGTGCCGGGCCTCGTGCTTTCGGTGTGCGCCCGTGCCGGGTCGGCGCCGCGCAGGCTCCAGGGGGTCCTCCTCCTGGAAAAGGGGCGGTGCGTCCCGGGGAGCCTGCCTTCGGTATGCGACCATGGCGGGTTCCGGCGGAGTATCATGCGGCCGCAGGCGGGTTGACGGACGGCCCGGAGGGCGGCAGGCTCGACCGGCGTTCGACCGGTGGCCCGATGATGCGGAGCGCACGCCGCGGCTCCGCGGCCCCGCAGGCGCAACGGCCCGCGGGTGTTCGCGGCCTCCGCTCACGAATTGCTACCGACAAACTACAGTCCGCTTCGTGCGGCGACAAGATGGAAGACGCGATTCCTCCCGTTCGCGACCGCGCGGGTCCCTCGCAGGAATGGTGCTGAACCGCCGTGATCCACTTCGACAACGTCACCAAGGTCTACAAGAACCAGAACAGGCCCGCACTCCAGCATGTGAACGTCGCCATCGAAAAGGGTGAGTTCATCTTCCTGGTGGGCCCCTCCGGTTCCGGCAAGTCGACCTTCCTGCGCCTCATCCTCAAGGAGGAACGTCCCACTCAGGGGCACGTGCACGTGGCCGGCAAGGACCTCAACCGGCTCAGCAACTGGAAGGTGCCCCACCTGCGCCGCCGCATCGGCTGCGTGTTCCAGGACTTCCGGCTGCTGCCCAACAAAAACGTCTTCGAGAACGTGGCGTTCGCCCTGGAGGTCATCGGCAAGCCGCGGCGCTTCATCCAGAAGGTCGTGCCCGAGGTGGTCGACCTGGTCGGGCTGGAGGGCAAGGCGCACCGGATGCCGCACGAGCTGTCGGGCGGCGAGCAGCAGCGCGTGGCCATCGCCCGGGCGTTCGTCAACCGGCCGATGATCCTGCTGGCGGACGAGCCCACCGGGAACATCGACCCGGCCACCTCCATCGGCATCATGAAGGTGCTGGACCGCATCAACCGGACCGGCACCACCGTCGTCATGGCCACCCACGACGCCGCCATCGTCGACGCGTTCCGCAAGCGCGTCGTGGAGCTCGAGGACGGCCGGGTCGTCCGCGACCAGTCGCGGGGCGTCTACGGCCAGGCGTACTGACGGGCCGACCGGGCGTGAACCCGCCGTCGGCCCGCGGCGTACCCCCCGTCGCATGGGATGGGCCCGCCTCGATCGACGAGACCGAACCCACCCGGACCGACCGAAGAGACTGACAGAGCCTGACCGGACGCACGCTCCCGGCGGGGCACAGGCGAGCAAGGACAGCGAGGCATGCGCGTACAGTTCGTTCTCCAGGAGATCTGGATCGGTCTCCGCCGGAACCTCACGATGACGGTCTCCCTCATCATCACCGTCGCCATCGCCATGGCGCTCTTCGGCACCGGCCTGCTGGTGCGGGCCCAGGTCGAGGCGTCCAAGAGCTACTGGTACGACAAGATCGAGGTCTCGGTCTTCCTGTGCGCCCAGACCAGCTCCAACCCCGCCTGCAACAAGCAGGACGCCACCGAGGAGCAGAAGCAGGCGCTGAAGGCGGACCTGGAGAAGCTGCCCGAGGTGGCCAAGGTCGAGTACGAGAGCAAGCAGCAGGCGTACGCGCGCTTCAAGGAGCGCTTCTCCACCACCCCGGGGTTCGTGCAGAGCACCCGCGAGGGCGACATCCCCGACTCGTTCCGGATCCGGCTGAAGGACCCGGAGAACTACAAGTCGGTGGCGCAGGCGATGCTCGGCCGTCCCGGCGTCGACCAGGTCATCAACGAGAAGCAGATCCTGGACCGGTTCTTCCGCATCCTGGGCGGCCTGCAGGGGGCGGCGCTGGTGATCGCGCTGATCCAGGTGGTCGCGGCGGTGCTGCTGGTGGGCAACACGGTCCGGCTGTCGGCGTTCAACCGCAGGCGGGAGACCGGCATCATGCGGCTGGTCGGCGCGTCCAACACCTACATCCAGATGCCGTTCATCCTGGAGGGCGCGATCGCCGGCCTGATCGGCGGCATGTTCGCCTCGCTGCTGCTGGTGGCCAGCAAGTTCATGCTGATCGACCGGGTGGCCAGCCAGATGCAGTTCGCCAGCAAGCTCGGCTGGGGCACGGTGATCGCCGTCACCATCGTGTCGATCTGCTTCGGCGTGCTGCTGTGCGCGATCGCCTCGTTCCTCACCCTGCGCCGCTACCTGAAGATCTGACCGGCTCCGGGCCGCAGGCCGCCGCTCCGCACCGCCCGCCCCGTACCGCCGACCCGCCGGAGGCGTGATGCTTACACTGGCCGCATGTTCCGGTTGACCGGTCGCGTGCTGCGCGTGTCGGCCGTCGTGGTCGCGGTGGTGTGCGCCTACGCCGCCGGAATGATCACCGGCGGCGGGCCGCCCGTGGAACGCCGCGCGGACGAGTCGGCCGCGCCGTCGCTGCTGGACGAGGCGGCCACGCGGATCGGCCGCGCGGCGGCGCATCCGGTCGATCGCGGCACGCTCGACCGCGCCGCCATCGACGGGATGCTGCGCTCCCTCGGCGACAAGTGGGCCCGCCACTACTCGGCGCAGGAGTTCGACGACTTCCAGGGCAGGCTGAACGGCCGCTACAGCGGCGTCGGGCTGTGGCTGGGCACGGTCGAGGACGGCGGCGCGGGACGGAACGCCGACCGGCGCGTCCGGGTGGCCAGCGTGCAGCCCGGCTCGGCGGCCGAGCGCGCCGGCGTCCGGGTCGGCGACCTCATCACGCACGTGGGCTCCACCGACGTCACCGGCTGGGACGCCGCGCGGATCGCGGCGCAGCTGCGCGGGCGGCCGGGCACCGGCGTCGCCCTGACCGTGGAACGCGACGGCGCGCCGCAGCGGTTCTGGCTCGTGCGCACCCCGGTCGCCGGAAACGACGTCACCGTGGCGGACCTGGCCGACCACACCCGCCTGATCCGCGTCGGCGCGTTCACGCGGGGCGTGGGCCGCCAGGTGCGCGGCGCGGTGGCCGGCGCCGCCGGCCCGCCCCGCGGCGGCCTCCTGCTGGACCTGCGCGGCAATCCCGGCGGGCTGCTGGACGAGGCGGTGGAGACCGCGTCGGCGTTCCTGCCCGGCGGACCGGTGGTGATCTACGAGCATCGCGGCGAGCACGGCATGATCAGCGAGCGGCGGGACGTCACCCGGCCGGGCGACGCCGAGACGCCGCTGGTCGTGCTGGTCGACGCGGGCACCGCCAGCGCCGCCGAGGTGGTCGCCGGGTCGCTGCGCGACCGCGACCGCGCGGTGATCGTAGGATCCCGTACCTACGGGAAGGGGTCGGTGCAGGAGCCGATCCGGCTCGCCGACGGCTCGGCGATCGAGCTGACCGTCGGTCGCTACCGGACGCCGAGCGGCCGTAACCTCGATGGCGTGGGGATCGAGCCGGACGTGGCCGTCTCCGCGAACCGTCCCCCCAAGGAGGCCGAGCGGCGCGCCCAGGAGGTGCTGCGCGGGCTGCTCGCCACGCTGCCCAGACCAGCGGCGGGCAGCGTGCTGGACAAGGACCGAGGCTGATCACGTGCCACGCGAGACAGGGCGCAAGCTCATCGCGCAGAACAAGCGTGCCCGCTACGACTACCACATCGACGACACGTGGGAGGCGGGCCTGGTGCTGATGGGCACGGAGGTGAAGGCGCTGCGCGCCGGCCGTGCCTCGCTCGCCGACGGTTACGCCCACATCAAGGACGGGGAGGTGTGGCTGGAGAACGTCCACATCCCCGAGTACCTGCAGGGCACCTGGACCAACCACGCCCCCCGCCGGCCGCGCAAGCTGCTGCTGCACCGGCGAGAGATCGACAAGATGGCCGGGAAGGCGGCCGAGGCGGGGTGGACGCTGATCCCGCTGTCGCTGTATTTCAAGGACGGCAAGGCCAAGGTCGAGATCGGTCTGGCCCGTGGTAAGAAGACCTACGACAAGCGCCAGGCCATCGCCAAGCGCGAAGCCGACCGGGAGATGCGGCGGGCGGCCGCGGCACGGTTCAGGAGACGGTGAAGGGTGTCGATGAACAGCCCGGGTAGCGCGTCGCGCGGGTCCGGACGGCGTTTCCGCGCGCGCGGCAGGCGATGGGGCCGGCGGGGTCCCGGGATGTCCAGGCCGCGCCGGGTGGTCTCGGTGGCGGGCTGCGGCCTGCTGGTCGCGAGCATGACGTCGGGGTGCTTCGCCGAGCCGTCCGCCATGCCCACGGTGCGGGACTTCCTGATCGCCTGGGAGGTCGGCAACTACGAGGCCGCGGCGAGCAAGACGATCGGCGCGGACCGCAAGGCGGTGGCCGAGCAGCTCGGCTCGCTGCGGCGGCAGCTGGACGCGGCGTCCCTGCGGCTCGGCCTCGGTCTGCCGGTGCCGCCCGGCGGCACGCCCGCCAAGGCGATCACCAAGAACGGCGACAACGCGGTCGCCCGGTTCGCGGTGAAGATCGACTTGGGGGAGAACGGCCAGCCGTGGACCTACGAGGGCCGGATGCGGCTGCGCCGGGTGGACGGCGACTGGAAGGTGATCTGGGACCCGTCGATCATCCATCCGCGGCTGCGGGACGGCATGCGGCTGGCGGTGCTGACCGAGGTGTCGCCGCGCGCCCCGATCTACGACGCCGACGACCGGCGCATGCTGCGCAAGGTCCGGACCGACATCGTCGGCGTGTACCCCGGGCAGCTGCGCGACCCGGAGAAGATGCTCGAGCAGCTCACCCGCGTCACCAAGATCGACGGCGGGCGCAAGCTGGACACCGAGCGGCTGGTCGGACGGGTCAACTCGGCGCCGCCGGAGCGGTTCCTGCCGCTGCTGACGCTGCGGCACCCGCAGGGCGTGGCGATCGCGCAGCGGATGCCGCAGGGCGCCGGGCTGCGCGTGCAGACGGTCTGGGCGCCGATCGCCTCCGCCGCCGCGCCCGAGCTGGTCGGCGAGCTCGGCCCGGCCACCGCCGACCGGCTGCAGCAGGTCGGGGCGCCCTACCAGCCGGGGGACACCATCGGCGTCAGCGGCATCCAGCTGCTGCTGCAGCGGCGGCTGGCCGGCACGCCCACCGTCCGGGTGGTCGCGCAGGACCCGTCCGGCCGGAACGTCCAGGAGCTGCGCTCGTGGGTCGGCCAGGAGCCGCAGCCCGTCCGCACCACCCTCGACGCGGCGTTCCAGCGCAGCGCGGACCGGACGCTGGCCAGGGTGCCGGCGCCGGCGTCCATGGTGGCCCTGCGGCCCAGCACGGGCGAGGTGCTGGCCGTGGCGAACAACAAGCTGACGGGCGGCCGCAACCTGGCGATGGAGGGCAGCTACCCGCCCGGGCTGACGTTCGGGATCGTCTCGGCCGAGGCGCTGCTGCAGCGCGGCCTGACCAAGAACACGCCCACCGACTGCCCCGCCTCCGCCACCGTCGGCGGCCAGACGTTCACCAACCCCGGCGGCAAGGCCGGCGGCAAGCGGCCCCTGCAGAAGAACTTCGCCTACTCCTGCGCCACCACCCTGGCCCAGCTCAGCACCCGGCTGGACGCGGCGACGCTGCTGGCCGAGGCGGGCCGGTTCGGGCTCGGCAAGGACTGGGGGCTGACCGTGCCGGCGTTCACCGGAACGGTCCCGAGCCCCCGCAACGACGCCGAGAAGGCCGCCGTCGCGATCGGGCAGGGCGGGGTGCGGGTCAGCCCGCTGGCCATGGCCCTGGTCGCCGGAGCGGTGGAGACGGGCACCTGGCGGCCCCCGTACCTGCTGCGCGAGCCGCAGGACCCCACGATGGCCGCCCCGCAGACCCTGCCGCCCGTCGCCACGTCCGACCTGAAGGACCTGGTGCGGCGCTCGGTGTTCGAGGGCACCGCCCGGGCCGCCAACGTGCCCGGCGGCGGCAAGGTGACGGGCGTGGCCGCCACGGTCACGTACAAGGAGAACGGCCGTGACAAGGTCGTCTCGTGGTTCGTGGGCTCGCGCGCCGACACCGCCTTCGCGATCGCCGTGGAGGGCCAGTACAACGCCGCCCAGCTCGCCGCCACGTTCCTGCGGGGCGGCATCCCGTCGACGCCCGTGGGCGGCGCCGCGGCCCGCTGATCGCCGGGCCGCGGGCCCGTGTTACGGCCTCGCGGATGGTCGTTGCAGCTTTGTTATCTCTTTACTCTGGGGGCGCAACCATCCGGGGGCTCCCGCTCGTCTTTATGGGTGACTGAGGAACCGCTTGGGGGGTTGCGGACTCAGTCGCCGTGATGAGACCAGAGCCTCGTCTCGGGGGAGGCTCTGCTGTCCGGACCGGCCCGACCCTGCCGGTCGGCCCCGGTGGGCGAGCGGTTCTCGCCGCCCACCGGGGCATCACACTGTCTGGGGGGATTTTCCGTGGCGCCGTCCGCGTTATCCTTGTAGCGTCATCGTCGGGACGTGTCCCGGTTGACAACTGAACATGGGGGTGACCGGTTTCGACTTCGGCTGGTCGAGACAGGGGAAGCGGGCCGAGGGTTGCGGTCGTGACCTCGTAAATCCCGTGACCGCGAACCAATAACTGCCAACCAGAAGCAGTCCGAGTTCGCCCTCGCCGCCTGAGCGAGGAGCGACTCTGTCGGCCCGGGAGCGTCTCCGACCCGGGATCCGGCATCATGAGGAGACTCCACCTGCGCGCCCGGTCGCGGGGTGCGTAGGGACAGCGCACAGCGACTGAGCCCGTCGGCGACTTGCCTGCGAGAGCGCCGGGGCCGAGAAACCGCCTAGCAGGCTGCGCCCGGAGAAGCCCTGGCTCATCACCGAAGGACGCGGGTTCGATTCCCGCCACCTCCACAACTCCACAAGCCGCTGGCCAGACACGCTCTGGCCAGCGGCTTTTTGCTATCCACCCACCTCCCGCCGGCCGAGCACCTCATCCGTTCGGGCAGACACGACAGCGTCGGTCCGCGATCGCGCCTGTGGTGACGGCGGTGTGCGCCGACCGGCCCGTGGACGGTAGCCACGGTTCGCCGCGGTGCAACTGCTGGCCAGGCTGGTGCGCCACCTGCGTGTGTCGTGCAGCCTAAGGTCGCCGACGGGTGAAAGGCCGACCGGCCGCCAGAGTCTACGAATCCAACTGAATGAAATCCCGACTCCGCCGTCATAGACTCGCAGGTCAGCAAGTGTCGGCCCCGCGCACGCGGGGATGCTCCACAACGACACCGGCTTTTATGCGCAGGGTCCTCGTCGGCCCCGCGCACGCGGGGATGCTTCGATCATCGGGTCGGGCGTGACCGAGGATGAGGTGTCGGCCCCGCGCACGCGGGGATGCTCCCTCGCCGAAATGCAGGCGACCGCCCATGCGCTGGGGAGCAAGTGTCGGCCCCGCGCACGCGGGGATGCTCCCTGGTGGGACCCGACCTCCGGCATCGTTGTCACGTCGGCCCCGCGCACGCGGGGATGCTCCGCGGGCTGTGTGCATCAACGTCACTGAGCCTGCGTCGGCCCCGCGCACGCGGGGATGCTCCCCGGCATCACCGGTTCGGCCTAGCGTCTGCCGCGTCGGCCCCGCGCACGCGGGGATGCTCCGAGGGCGAGATACCCGAGGACCCGCTGCTCGGGGTCGGCCCCGCGCACGCGGGGATGCTCCCCGTTCTGCGTACGGTTCTCGGTGCCGCGTTCCGTCGGCCCCGCGCACGCGGGGATGCTCCCTTCGTCATGTCGATCGCGTCCCCGATGTCCGGGTCGGCCCCGCGCACGCGGGGATGCTCCGCTCCCTGACTACCGGGCCCTATCCGCTGAGTAGTCGGCCCCGCGCACGCGGGGATGCTCCTCGATCACTGTCGGGCGTCTCGGGATCGTGCCGGTCGGCCCCGCGCACGCGGGGATGCTCCCTTGCGCCATCATCTGTCCCATGGCTACTGCCGGTCGGCCCCGCGCACGCGGGGATGCTCCCGCCGCAGAGCCCTCATCGTCGGCGCCAGCGGTGTCGGCCCCGCGCACGCGGGGATGCTCCCGACTCCTCTGTGTCCTCTCGGAAATGGGGATCGTCGGCCCCGCGCACGCGGGGATGCTCCTCTCGTTGCGGAGAGTAGCGCGAATTTCAAATTGTCGGCCCCGCGCACGCGGGGATGCTCCGCTGCTGATCTACTGCCGGGCGGGGTGCGAGCGGTCGGCCCCGCGCACGCGGGGATGCTCCACAGCGAAAGCGCCCCGCCCACCGATGTCACGGTCGGCCCCGCGCACGCGGGGATGCTCCGAGCATCGGCGGCGCCTGGAACATCCTGGGCGAGTCGGTCCCGCGCACGCGGGGATGCTCCCGCCTGCGCGGCCTCGCGGGTGGACGTCTCCACGTCGGCCCCGCGCACGCGGGGATGCTCCCAGCATCGAGAGCACTGTCAGGGCGATGACTGCGTCGGCCCCGCGCACGCGGGGATGCTCCCTGACGAGCGGAGCCGAGGCGCTCCGGCGACATGTCGGCCCCGCGCACGCGGGGATGCTCCTCCTGCCGGGCCTTGCCGGGCGCCGGTAAAGCTGTCGGCCCCGCGCACGCGGGGATGCTCCCACCTCGGCGGGCCGGCCGCCGCTCGGTGACACGTCGGCCCCGCGCACGTGGGGATGGTCCTGACCGCCCACGCCGCCGTGAACGCGGTCTTGAGTCGGCCCCGCGCACGCGGGGATGGTCCGCGGCGTCGCTTCGCGATGGCCCTTCGGGCCACGTCGGCCCCGCGCCCGCGGGGATGGTTCGCTGCCACCGAGTCAACGTACGGCGCTTACGGTGTCGGCCCCGTGCACGCGGGATGATCACCGGGCGTAGACCGCCGCGACGAACCGGTCTTGGTCGACTTCGCGCATGCGGAGTTCTCCTTGCATGTGGCGAATGTGTGGAGGCGAACTTGTGGCGGGGGAGAGTGCCCCCCGTCGGTGTGGGGGACGGCCGGGGTGTGTGATTGCGGTTAGGAGCGGGCGGTCGCCGGGGTGGGGTGGGGTTCTGTGGCTGTGTCGTCGGAGCGGATCACCGTGAGGGAGATCGCTGCCGCGCCGAGGGCGCCGATGATGGCGAACGCGTAGAAGCCCCAGGGGTAGGCGAGACCTGCCGACAGCAGGGAGCCGCCGAGCAGCGGGCCGCAGATCGCGCCGATGCGTCCGACGCCGGCCACGGCGCCCAGGCCGGTCGCGCGGCTCGCCACCGGGTAGGCGCGGCCGACGGCGGCGTAGACCAGCACCTGCGCGCTGAACACGAAGCAGCCCGCCAGGAAGACCGCCGCGTACAGGCCGACGCTCGGCAGCTTGACGCTGAGCAGCGCCAGGAACACCGCCGCGGCGCCGAACCAGGCGATCGTGGCCGGCCGGACGCCCCTGCGGTCGGCCACATATCCGGCAAGGAGCAGACCGGCGACGGCGCCGACGTTGAGGGTGAGCAGCAGACCCAGCGCGGCGCCGAGCGGGTAGCCGGCCTGCCGCATGATTTCCGGCAGCCAGGTGTTCAGGCCGTACACCAGCAGCAGCCCCATGAAGGAGGCCACCCAGAACGCGAGTGTTGTGCGCAGCAGGCCGCCCTTGAACAGGGCTCCCACCGTGACGCCGGTGGTCGCCTTTGCCGCACCAGACGTGCGGGCCGCCAGGAACGAGGTGGACTCGGGCAGGTACCGCACCATGAGCGGCACCAGCACCAGCGAGGGCAGGGCGCCGACCACGAACATGGTGCGCCAGCCCAGCGACGGGATGACCGCTATGCCCAGCAGTGCGGTGAGAACGGCTCCGACGTGGTAGCCGGTCATGATCGTCGTGGTGGCGCTGCTGCTGCGGCCGCGCCGGGCATGCTCGCCGACCAGCGTGATCGCGGTGGGCAGGCAGCCGCCCAGCCCGAGACCGGCCAGGAAGCGCAGCAGGCCGAACACCGCGGCCGACGGCGCGGCCGCGCACAGGCCGGTGAACACCGAGAAAGCGATCACGGAGGCGATCAGTGCCTTGCGGCGACCGACGATGTCGGTGATGGCACCGATCGCCAGCGCGCCGATCGTCATGCCGACCAGGCCCACCGTGGACACCGCCGACGCGGTGCCCGGTGTCAGGTCCCAGACGTGCTCGCGCAGCAGCACGGGCAGGACGGTGCCGAGCACCACCAGGTCGAAGCCGTCCAGGAGCACGGCTGCCCAACAGAGCGGCAGCGCCCACGAACGAGCGGGGTGGGACGGGGACGCCATGCACGACCTCCTGTGAACTGCCTCATGAAATGGGGTGGCGTCCATGCTCTCCGCAGGTCAGCGTGCTGCCGCGGATCGCCTTCCGGTGAATGGAAGGGACTTCGTAACGATCAGTGAGGGCGCGGTCGCCCGGCTCGGCAGCCCGGCATGGCGGCGAGGGAGGGCGAAGCGTCGCGGTGACGTCGGTCGCGGGTCTCTCGTGCAACCGTCCATCAAGGGACGCGGTGGCGAGTCCTGCCTGGTGCTGCCGGTCTCTAGGTCGTGCGCGACGTCCACGAGCATCTGCGCGGGGCGATGTCGAGGAAGTCTGCGGCGAGGATGGCCTCCAGGATTGAGCTGGCGCGGCGCCATGCGGTTGAACGTGAGCAGCGTGAACCCTCAGCTGGAGAGAGCGACTGGCGCAGAGCCCGCCGTGACTTTCGCCGCCTCTTCACCGCGTCGGTCCAGACGGGCAGAGTGTGCTAGGCAGGACCCGGTGGTGCCGACCTCTCGATGCGCTGTCGTTCGTCCAGTCGCGTTTGTTTCGGTGACGAACTGCATGGATGGCAGGGGCGCTCTCATTGGTCGGTGAAAGCGTCAGATTCAGTGGGTGTTCTGACGAACCATTGCAGTTCGGTGATCGGGCGATCATAACGGAAATGGTGCAGGTCACCACTGGATTGGGTCTCTCCTTTCGGAGGGTGATTGCTTCTTCGTCGCCGGTGCCGTGTAGAACATGTGCGACGGGGGCGTGATGGCATGAATGCACGGCCGCGTTGTGTTTGCGGAACGTCGGCGGCCGATGGTGTGATTTATCCCGCCCGGCGACGGGGGCGGTTTGCCAGGGAGGGACACGGGCGTGGAATCCGGATCGGTGCTCGCCGGCAGGTATCGGCTCACCAAGCGGCTCGGCCGGGGCGGCATGGGAGAGGTGTGGGCCGCCGAGGACACGCAGCTGCGGCGGCGGGTCGCGGTGAAGATCGTCCTGGCGGCGATGTCCGACTCGTCCGCGGTGGTCGCGCGGCTGCGGAGGGAGGCCGAGAACGCCGCGCAGCTGCAGCACCCGGGGATCACCGTCGTGCACGACATCGGGGAGCACGACGGCCACCCGTTCTTCGTGATGGAGCTGCTGGACGGCACCGATTTCACCGAGATGCTGGCTCGCAACCCCCGCGGCCTGCCGGTCGACCGGGTTCTGGAGACGGGCGCCGCGGTGGCGGACGCGCTGGCCTACGCGCACCGCAGGGGCGTGGTGCACCGCGACATCAAGCCGGCCAATCTGATGGAGCTCGCCGAGGGCGGCGTGAAGATCTGCGACTTCGGGATCTCGCGGTCGGTCGACGCCACCGGGCAGCTCACCGCCACCGGCGGGATGCTGGGCACGCCCGCCTACATGGCGCCCGAGCAGTACGAGGGGCGGCCCGCGGACGCCCGCACCGACCTGTACGCCTTCGGCTGTACCCTGTACGCGTTGTTGACCGGCGACGCGCCGTTCGACGGTGAGACGGTGCCCGCGCTGATGCGGCAGCACCTGACCGTCGCACCGGTGCCGCCGTCGCGGCACCGACCCGACATCCCGCCGGAGCTGGACCGGCTCGTCCTGTGGCTGCTCGCCAAGAACCCGGCCGACCGGCCCGGCTCGGCCGAGGAGGTGGCCGAGCGGCTGCGGGCCCTGGCCTCCGGCCGTCCCGTGCCGCCCGTACAGCACCCGTCCTCGCCTCCGAGCCCGAACGCGGCTCCGGTGCCCCCGCCGGTGAATCCGGCCCCCGCCGCCCCGTACCCGGGTGCGCCGCAGCCCGTCCAACCCGCCCCCGGCGTGCAGACACCGCAGCCGTGGCCGGTGGGCGCCGTCCCCGCCTCCAGCGTCCCGCCGGGCGTGGGTGCCGCACCTGCCCCGAACGTCCCCCCGGCGGCGGGAGCCGTGCCCGCGGCGGGCGTCGGACCGATGACCCCGCCGGCGGCCGGGGTGCCGCAGGGCGGCTCTCCGCCGCCCACGAAGACGGGGCGCCGCGCGTTCCTGATCAGCGGGGTCGTCCTGCTCGGTGCGGCCGCGGGAGGCGGTTGGTGGGCGGCGAACATGCTGACCTCCGAGGAGCCCGAGAACGTCACTCTCAAGGGGCACACCGACAACGTGCTCGCGGTGGCGTTCAGCCCCGACGGCAGGACCGTGGCCTCAGGCGGCCAGGACGGTACCGTGCGGCTCTGGGACGTCCACGGCGAGCGCGCGGTCGCCGTCCTGGACGACTACGGAAAAGAGATCGACGCGGTGGCCTACAGTCCGGACGGCCGGATCCTCGCCGGCGCCGGGATGGGCGACGGCGTGCAGCTGTGGGACGCCAGGACCAGGCGCGCCCTCGCCGTCCTCAAGGACGAGGGCACCAGGATCGCGTCCCTGGCGTTCAGCCCGAACGGCAAGATCCTGGCCGTCGCCGACAGCGGCGGGCCCTCCATGCGGCTGTGGGACATGACCACTCGACGCGTGCGCGCCGAGCTGAGGGGCCTGGCCTACAACGCCGAGTCGGTCGCGTTCAGCCCGAACGGCAAGATCCTGGCGATCGGCAGCAACCAGCACCCGGTGACGCTGTGGGACGTGGCGTCCGCGCGCGAGATCGCGAACCTCGGCGGCCACGATGACGGCACCTTCGCGGTGGCGTTCAGCCCGGACGGCAAGACCGTGGCGTCCGGCGGAGGCGACAACAAGGTGCGGCTGTGGAGCGTGGCGACCAAGCGCATGATCGGCACGTTCGACAACGCCGCCAACTGGATCAAGTCGCTCGCCTACAGTCCGGACGGCAAGTACCTGGCCGCGGGCGACGCCGACGGCACGACCTGGGTGTGGGACCTGGCCACCAACCGGCCCACCGCCTACAAGGTCCGCGTCATGACGGTCGAGTCGCTCGCGTTCAGCCCGGACGGCAGGACCTTGGCCACCGGCCATGTCGACCACACGGTGCGGCTGTGGCAGGTCGGCTCCGGCACCGAGTGACATCGATGCGCTAGGTCGACCGGGTGAAGTGCTCGATGATCGCTTCGGCGTCGCGGGGCGTGTGGGTGATGAGGTGGAGGTCCCAGCGGGACGCGGCGGCGCGTTCGCGGTCGATGGCCGACCACAGCCAGCGCAGGCTCTCGGCCGGGTCCAGGCCGCCGCGGCCGGCGCCGAACAGCGGGAAGGCGATCGACCGCAGTTTCTCCCGTTCGGCCAGGCGGAAGACGTTGTGGACGGCGCGGGACATGGCCTCCGGGGAGAACTCGTAGCCGTCGCCGTCGGGGCGGGGGACGGCCACCGCGGCGTGGTAGACGCGGCGGACTCCGGCCTCGCGCAGCCGCCCCGGGTCGGTCGCCGCGACCGTGCCGGGGGCGACGGGAAGGCCGAGGCGTCCGTGGGTCTGCTTCCAGCGGGTGAGCTCCGCCTGGATGACGTCGTTGAGAAGTTCGCCGCTTTCGCCGTATTCGGCGCAGGCGCGGCGGAGGGCGGCCGACAGCGAGTTCCGGAAGATTTTGGACGCTTCCAAATAGATGTTTTCTGAGGACACTATTACGTCGACGCCCTGGATCATCTCCACCGGCATGTAGTTCAGCGTGACCGGGCCGAGAGGCAGCACGGCGGGGCTGCGGGGAACGCGGGCGTGGCGCGAAACCCGGGACGGCAGGCACAGCCGCAAAATCGCCTCGGCCGTCTCGTCCACGACGACCTGTTCGTGGTGCTTGCGGAAGCGCTCGGTGCTGACCCCGTAGATCTGCGCGGCCTTCCTGCGGCGTTCGCCGATCGGCCAGTCGCGGGTGCCGTCCGCGAGCCCGAAGGTGTAGGCGGCCGCGGCGGCGAGGTTTCCGCCCAGGTCGGCCACGGCGCGGCGCAGGACCTCCTCGATCGCCGCGGGCCGGTAGGCGTCGGCCGAGGCGTCCAGGCCGCACAGCTGGGCGGCGGCCTGCAGCGCGCCGAGCCGGCTGTCGCGCAGCCGGGTCAGCCCCCGTTCGCGCAGAGTCCTGAGGTCGGCGGCGAGTTCGTCGTGGCGTGGGGGCTGCATGGCTGCGATGGGCGGAACGTGGTCGGCTTTGGGGCGGATCCTGGTCGGTGGCTGGAATTTCCGGAAGAAAAAGACGCCTTTGCTGTTGGATGTGAGACTGACTACCGACATCGACTGTAACGGGGGCCGCCTCGCAGCGCGGTAACCGTGTAGGCGCTACTGGGAGGAAGGGCTCCATGGCCGTCGACGAGTCGGAAACCTCCGAACGGGACGAGGAGCGCGCGCAGTCGGCGGCACCGGCCGAAACCGACGCCGCGCCGCCAGGGGTCTCGCCGACCGAGCTGGCCGAGCGGCTGGCGGCGATCGAGAGCGCGGTCGCGGAGTTCCACCGCAGGTCGGCGCACCGCGAGTCGGTCATCGACCGGCTGCACGAGGAGAACCAGCGGCTGCGCGGGGGCCTGTACCGCACCATCCTCGACCCGGTCGTGACCGACCTGATGCGCATGTACGACGCCCTGCGGCGGGAGGCCGACCGGCTGACCGAGGAGGGGGACCCGGCGGTCGGGCGGCTGCTGGAGAGCTTCGCCGACGACACGCTGCTGATGCTGGAGCGCTGCGGGCTGGAGGAGTTCACCGCGCAGCCCGGCGACCCTTTCGAGGTGGGCCGGCACGCCGCGGCGGCGGTGGTGCCGGTGGACGACGAGGCGCTGGACAACACGGTGGCCGAGGTCGTGGCGACCGGTTTCGTCGAGCGGGAGACGGGGCGGGTGCGCCGTCCCGTGCGGGCCCGTTTCCACCGCTTCACGCCCGCCGAGCCGACGGCCTCCGAGAGCGACGGCGCCGGCGGCGGGACGTCGGACGCGGACGCGGTCGCGGACGCGTCCTGACGGCGGCGCCCGACAGCGTTACCCGGACGGAACGAGGGGACCACCGCACATGCCAACCTTCGGTATCGATCTCGGTACCACCTATTCGTGCATCGCGTACGTCGACGAGACCGGCCGGCCCGTCGTCGCCAAGAACGCCCTCGGGCAGGACACCACTCCGTCGGTGGTGTACTTCGAGACCCCCGACAACGTGGTGGTCGGGCAGGACGCCAAGAACTCGGCCAAGCTGTTCCCCGACCAGGTCGTCTCGCTGATCAAGCGGCAGATGGGGCAGCAGTTCGAGCTGACCTTCCACGGCACGACGCACACCCCCGAGTCGATCTCCGCGCTGATCCTCAAGGAGCTGGCGCGCGCCGCCGCCGAGCACACCCACGAGGAGGTGCGCGACGTCGTCATCACCGTGCCCGCCTACTTCGGCGTGGCCGAGCGGGAGGCCACCCGCAACGCGGGGAGGATCGCCGGGCTCAACGTGCTCAACCTGATCCCCGAGCCGGTGGCCGCGGCGCTGCACTACGACGCGCTGTCCCGCGAGGGGGAGTCCACGATCCTGGTGTACGACCTGGGCGGCGGCACGTTCGACACGACGGTCATCCGCCTGGAGGGCGACGACGTGCGGGTCGTGTGCACCGACGGGGACCACCGGCTCGGCGGCGCGGACTGGGACGAGCGGATCTCCGACCACCTGCTGGAGGCGTTCCTGGCGGAGAACCCCGGCTCGTCGGCGGCCGACAGCGAGGACTTCCTGCAGGAGCTCGCCATCGCCGCCGAGGACCTGAAGAAGGGGCTCAGCTCGACGGTGTCGAGGCGGTACAACATGCGCTTCGACGGCGGCACGGCCCGGGTGGAGCTGACCCGCGAGACGTTCGAACGCCTCACCGAGGACCTGCTCGGCCGCACCTTCGAGATCACCAGGCGCACCATCGAGGCCGCCGCCGCGCAGGGCATCGACCGCTTCGACGACGTGCTGCTGGTCGGCGGCGCGGTGCGCATGCCCGCGGTGGCCGAGGGCCTGCGCGAGCGTTTCGGGTTCGAGCCGAAGCTGCACGACCCGGACCTGGCGGTGGCCAAGGGCGCCGCCCGGTACGCGGAGATCGAGGCCGTGAAGGTGCGGCTGCCCGGGGACGGCGACGGCGCGGCGGCGTCCGGTCCCGAGGCCGAGCGGGTGGTGGCGGAGGCCGCCGAGCAGCTCGGGATGGAGCCGGAGAAGGTCCGCATGCTGGCGGGCCGGCGGGTGACCACGGTGGTGCCCCGCGCGTTCGGCGTCAAGACGGTCGATTTCGCCGACGACGGCAGCGAGGTGTTCTCGGTGAGCCACGTGCTCAAGGCCAACACCCCGCTGCCCGCGGAGCCGGGGCCGGAGCGGTTCGCCACCGCCTACGAGAACCAGACCGAGATCAAGGTGGAGATCTGGGAGCAGGCCGGGGCGGTGGAGTCGGAGGACCTGGCGGACAACGCGAAGATCGGCGAGGGGGTCATCACCGGCCTGCCGCCGCTGCGCAAGGGGTCCCCCATCGACATCACCTTCGCCATGGACGAGCTCGGCACGCTCAAGGTGCACGCCGTCGAGCTGCAGACGGGCAAGGACCTGAACATCGAGGTGCGCATCCAGGGATTGTCGGAGCAGCAGGTCGACCAGGCGAAGCAGGCCGTGGCGCGGTACTCGGTCTCGGAGTGACCGCGCCCGCCGACGACGGCCGGCCGCCGGCCCGCGGATGACGGACGAGGGACGCCGTGTTCGACAAGGACGCCTATCGGCGCGCGGTGCTCGACCCGGCCCGCGCGCTGGGCAACACGCCGCCGCCGGACCTTCTGGTCCGCTACGGGCTGCGCGGGTCGCCGCGTCCGGGGCCCGCGGAGCTGGACGAGCACCTGGCGCAGGTCGTCGCGTACTGGCGGACCCTCAAGCAGCAGAAGCGGACCTACGCCAAGCTCGTCGACGCCCTGCTGGCCGGGCACAGCGAGCTGGCGAGGGCCGGTCTGCTCACCTGGGAGGGGCTGAACGAGGAGACGCGGCGGCGGGTGGCCGCGGCCGAGGACCGCCTGGCCGAGACGGTCCGCGGGCTGGCCACGACGACCTCGCTGATCAGCCGCGCCGCGTTCGACCACCTGGTGGCCGACACCGGCGGCGCCTGCTCCGAGGCCCGGGTCCGCAAGGTGCTGGCCGACCACGGCGTCGGCGTCGCCGAACGGTCCTGGGAGCTGCCGGACGCCGGCCCGCTGCCGGCGTACCGCACGCTGCGCGACGCCCTCGGGAAGCTCGGCCTGCGGCTGTCGGCCGAGGCGGTGGTGGGGGCGGACGCCGTCCGGCGGGGCTTTCGCCTGCGCGACGGGTTCCGCCTGACGACCGCGTCGGCGGCCGGCCCCGCCGGGCCGCTGACCGAGGACATGATCGCCGCGGCGATCCGGCGGTCGGCGGGGCGGGCGCGCGACGAGGGCAAGGCCGCGACCGACGGCGTGCTGTCCGTGCTGGCCGAGGCGGCGCGCGAGCCGGGACGGCTGGACGCGCTGCTGCTGTGGGAGGTCATGGAGATCCTGCGGCCGCAGGCGGAGGCGGGGCTGCCCGCCAAGGTGCTCGCGGCGCGGGCCGCCGAGCTCGGGCTGGTCCGCGAGGAGGCCGACGAGCTGGCGCTGGCGATGCTGGACCGCGGCGGCCGTCCGGCCGGTGCGGCGGGACGCGTCCGGGAGGCGCTCCAGGACGGGCGGCTGCGCGCCGCCGAGCGCCTGCTGTCCGCGCTGCCCGCCGAGGAGGAGCGGGATCTGCGCGCCGAGGTGGAGGAGAAGGCGCGGCAGGTGGCGGCGTGGACCGAGCAGGCCGCCCGGGAGCGGGCGGCCGGGCGGACGGAGGCCGCCGCCGAGCTGCTGGACCGGGCGTCGCGCGTCGCCGCCGACGACGACGCGATCGCCGACCGGCTGCGTGCGCTGCCGCCGCCCCCGCCCGGCGACGTGCGCGTCGGCGTGCAGGACGGCCGCGTGTCGGTGGCGTGGACGCCCGGCGCGGTGCGCGTCGGGCCGGTGCGGTACCGGGTGGTGCGGACCGTCGGGGCGCCCGCGGGCGGGGCCTCGGCAGGCGCGGCGATCGGGGAGACCGACGCCAACGAGCTGGTCGACCGCGATCCGCCGCCCGCCGAGGAGCTGTACTACAGCGTGTTCGCCGGCCGGGCGGAAGGCGTCTGGTCGGCGCCTGCCGCGGGCCGCCCGGTGACGGTCCTGCCGGAGGTCGGCGACGTGTCCGTCCGGGCGGAGGAGCGGCAGGTGGCGGTGACGTGGCGGTTCCCCGCGGGCGCCGCCGAGGCCGTGGTGACGCGGCTGGACGAGGGCGCCGACCAGCGGGCGGAAGGGCGTCCGTCCCGGACGGTGCCCGCCGACCGGGGCGGATTCGCGGACACCGAGGTGACCCCCGGACGGCTCCACCGCTACCGCATCCGCGTGGCGTACGTGCGGTCCGACGGTTCCCGCAGGTTGTCGCGGGGCGTCGTCGTCACCGCGCTGCCCGAGGCGCCGCCGGAGCCGGTGCGGGACCTGGCGGTGGACCTCACCGAGGGGGACGGACCGCCGGTCGCCCGGATCACGTGGATCGCGCCGTCCCGCGGCCGCGTGGTGATCCGCACTTGTGACGAGAGACCGCCCTGGCCTCCCGGTACGCGCATCCCGCAGGAGGAGGCGGAGCGGTATGGGCGGGAGGTCCCCGGCGCGGCCGCGCGCGGCGCCGACGGACGCATGACGCTGACCACGCGCGTCGACACCGCGGCCCGCAGCCACTTCGTCGCGGTGAGTCTGGGCGCGGGCTTGGCGGTGGTGGGGGCCTCCGCCGCGTTGGCCTTGGTCGAGCCGGTGCGGGAGCTGACCGCCCGGCGGCAGGGCGACACGGTGGCGTTGAGCTGGATCTGGCCGTCCGACGCCCAGCTCGTGCGGGTGGCGTGGGCGCCGGTCGACGACGAGGCGGCCGGACCGGCCCCCGAGCCGGAGGACGCCGTGGAGATCAGGCGCCGGGCGTACGAGGACGACGGCTGCCGCCTGACGGTCGGGCCCGGCGCGGCGCGGGTGACCGTGCGCGCGGTGGTGCGCGACGGCGCCGACGAGCTGTGCTCCCGCCCGGTGACGGCGTTCGTCCCGGGGACCGGCCCGAAGGTCCGCTACGAGTTCCGCCGGCGCCGGCTGGCGCGGCGCGGCTCGCCGTCGGCCGTCCTCGTGCTCACCGCGGACCGGCCCTGCCGGATCCCGCCGCTGGTCGTCGTGCACCGCGCCGGCGACGTCCTGCCGCTGCGCCCCGAGCAGGGCGAGGTGATCCACAAGATTCCGGCCCGGGACCTCGACCCGGACGACCCGCTCGTCGTCCGGTTCAAGGTCCCGGCCACGCCGGGTCCGGCCCGGCTGGCGTGCTTCGCCGCGGCCGACGCCGCCGACGCGGTGACCCTGATCCGACTGCCCGGAGCCTGGTGATGCCGTCCTTCGCGTCGAACCTGATCTGCCCGTACTGCTACCAGCCGTTCCCGGCGCGCAAGGTGCTGTTCCGCTGCACCGGGCTGCTGGGGCCGAAGGGGGAGCGGTGCGCGCCGGCGCGCGACCCGGCGCTGTCGCGGCGGTTCGGGATGAACGAGCCGCTGCCGCCGGTGTTCGGCGGCCGCCTGCCCGTCGTCAACGCGCTGCGGACCGCCGCCCGCTGCCCGCGCTGCGGGGGCGAGTCGACGCTGCGGGTCTGCCCGCACTGCCACAGCCAGCTGCCGGTGCACTTCGGCCGGGTGGACAGCCGGCTGATCGCGCTGATCGGCGCCAAGGGCAGCGGCAAGACGGTCTACATGACCGTCCTGCTGCACGAGCTGATGCACTCGGTCGGCCGGCGCTTCGACGCCGCCGTGGTCGGCTCCGACGACCACACCCGCAGCGAGTTCTCCAAGAAGTACGAGGAGACCCTGTACCGGCGGAACGTCCTGCCCGGGACGACCCGGCCGGGGCAGGCCGAGCTGCGGCGCCCCCTGGTGTTCAAGGTCACCCTCGACGGCGGCCGGAGGCTGCTGCGCGCCCGCGACCGGCACACCATCACGTCCTTCTTCGACACCGCGGGCGAGGACCTGATCTCCCGCCGGAGCGTGGACCTCAACGTCCGGTACCTGCGCGCCGCGGACGGGATCATCCTGCTGCTCGACCCGCTGCAGATGCGCGGCGCGCGGGCGGGCGTGCGGCCGGGCACCCCGCTGCCCGAGCTGGACGAGCGGACCGACAGCCCGGTCAACGTGCTGACCCGGGTGACCGAGGTGCTGCACGAGGCGCACGGGCTGGGGCCGAGCCGGCGGATCGACGTGCCGGTCGCGGTGGCGTTCTCGAAGATCGACGCGTTGCGGCACGCCTTCCCGCCCGACAGCCCGCTGCTGCGCGACCCGCCCGAGGACCGGCCGGTGTTCGACCAGACCGACAGCCTGGCCGTGCACGACCACGTGCGGGCGCTGCTGCACGAGTGGGACGGCGCGCAGATCGACCAGATCATGCGCCGGAACTACGCGGCGTTCCGCTATTTCGGCCTGTCGTCGCTGGGCGGCAGCCCGACCGCGGACAACCGCGTCGACCCCCGCGGCATCCACCCCTACCGGGTGGCCGACCCGTTCCTGTGGCTGCTGAGCCGGTTCGGCGCCGTCCCGTCGACGAAGGGGTGACATGCAGTTCCAGCAGCTCTACTACACCTCGTGCCGATCGGGCCTGTCGGGCTACGCCGGCTACCAGTTCAACGCGGTGACCCCCGGGGTGTCCCCGGAGGTGATGAACGAGGTGGAGGCGCTCAGCTCGTACGAGCCGCCCGCCACGCTGGGCCATTCGCCGACGCCCGAGCAGATCGCGGCCTGCCCCGTCAACCTGTGCTTCGTGCCGGGGCCGCGGCCCATCGTGGCGAACGTCGCCTTCACCGGGACCGACTACTCCGGCCGGTTCGGCAACTACTTCGCGCACGCGCTCGTCCCCGCCGACGGCACGGTCTGGGAGGGGCCGCCGCCGATCCAACTATGGCGGGCGCCCCTGTGGACGCAGGAGACCGCGGCGCATCCGGACCTGCCGCCGCTGCGCGGACCGCTGCCCACGGGCCCCCTGGACCGCGGCGCCGTGGACGACTTCCTGGACCGGGCCGCGGGCCGGGCGCGGCTGCCCGCCCTCCTGGCGGCGGCCGAGCGCGCCGTCCTCGACCAGGAGCGGTCCGTGGTGATCTACGCACGCGACGCCGACGAGGTCGCGCGGTGGATCGCGGCGCTGTCGTTCCTGCTGCCGCCGCCGCTGGCCGCGCGGATGTCGTTCGCCACCTACCAGTTCCGGCCGTCCTACAGCCGGCACCACGTCATCGGCACCGTCCCGGGCGCCGAGATCGCCCTCGACGAGCGCTCCTTCGAGGCGTTCTACCTGTTCGACTTCGCCTCCGGGGGCGCGTCCGATGTGGAGGCCGGGCCGCCGGCGCAGCTGCTCGCCGCGACCGGCGCGGCGGCCGCCGAGCCGCTGTGGCGCACGGCGGCGCGGCTGGCGGCGGGCGACGAGCTCCGCCTCGCGGACTGGTACCCGCCGGTCGTCGCCGCGGCGCTGCTGGACGGGGGCCTGGGCATCGGGCCCGCGGACCTCGACGCGGTCTGCGCCTGGCTGAGCGAGCACGCGCCGCGCCTCGGCCGCGACGTCGTCGGCCGCGTCGGCGCCGCCGCCCTCGACCACGAGGCCGCCTCGCCCGCGCACCTGTCCCGGCTCGCCGACGCGGCGGCCGCGAGCGGCGTCGGCGAGCTGCTCGCCCTGGCGGAGAAGCGGCTGGTCGCCGACCAGCTGGCGGCGGCGCCGACGACGGCGCGGCAGGTGGCGACGCTGCGTTCGGCGGCGGCGCGCGACCTGGCGGCCCGCCGCTACACCGAACTGCTGGCCGACGCCGACGCGGACGCCGTCGTGCGGCTGCTGGGCATGGCCGAGGCCCACGGCGTGAGCCCCGATCCGCTCGTGCTGCACGACTGCGGCCTGCGGGTGGTCGGCCCCGAGCTGCTGAGCACCCCCACCGACACCGGTCTGCACGAAGCCGTACGGCAGTGGTCGGAGCTGCGGACGGGCGCGCTGGAGCATCTCGGCCGGTTCCCGGGCGATTCCCGCCTGTTCGCCTTGTTCGACGCGGGCTTCGAGCGGGCGGTCCCCGCGGACGAACTCGCCGGCATGCCGTCGCTTCTGCAGGCCCGGCTGGTCGCGCGCGCCCGGCGGCACCCCGAACGGCGCGTGGACACGGCGCTGGAGGTGCTGTCGATGCGCGGGCCGTCCGGCCGGATCGACAACGCGTTGCTGCTCGCGCTGTGGCCGGACGGATGGTCGTTCGACGACGCGCGGGCCCTCCTCGCGCGGCTTCCTGAGCGGTGCGCCGGCGACTCGGTGTTCGTGCCGTGGGTGGAGCGGCTGCCGCACGAGCGGCTGACCCCCGGCGACGCCGACGCCTACGGCGCCCTGTGCGACACCCTGGCCGAACTGCCCCTGGCCGCGATGCTGAAGACCGGACTGCGGGACCGCCTGAAGGCGATGACGACGATCCGCGAGGCCGAACGGCGGTTCGCCGAGGCGGTGCGGAAGCGGCGGGACGCGGAGAGCCTGGCCGCGGGCGAGGCGCTGCTGGCCGCGTACGACGCGCCCGTCGTCGAGCCGGCGCGGGACTACCTGCGCATCCGTCTGGCCGCGCTGCTGCCGACGCTGCCGCACGACCTGCGCGCCGCCCTGCTCGTGCGCGCTCCGGACGAGGTCGTCCGCGACCACCTCGCCCAGGTGGAGCGCGGGTTGGACGGCGACGAGGCGGCGGCCGTCGCGGTCGCCGGCGCGGCGTTCACCACCCTGTGCGCCGCGGCGCGCCGGAAGGACGGAAAGAAGGTCGCCGACGGCCTCCAGGCCGTCCTGCTGCACCGCCTGCCCGACTGGCGCAAACGCCGACTGAACGCGGTGGAGCGCGAGGTGCGCCGCAGGTCCGTCCGCATGGCCGAGGAGTTCAAACGCTGGCGGTCGCGGCACTGCCGCCCCCGCCGCGGCTGGCTCGCGGTCTGGTCGAAACCGCACTGACCGGTGCACCGCCGTCTTCGTTCGCCGTCTTCGTCCGTCGATGCCACGTCCGGGAGGGACTGAGAATGTCGGGTTACGCGGGGGGACCTCCGTACGGGGCGGGCGGCGGCTACCCGCCCCCGCCCTACGGCTACCGGACCAACCCGGTCCCTCCCGGCGAAGGGTTCGCGGTGGGCTGCGGCTGCCTCGTCCTCCTGGTCGCGGCGGTGCTGCTGTCCTGGCTCATCGTCCCGGCGATGGCCCTGACCGGCCTGGCAGCCGCCGGACACTGCCTGTACGCCTACCTGTCGCGGCTCGCCTCGGCGATGGGCATCGGACCGCGGGCCGCCCCCGCCGCCATACCCCCGCCGCCGGACCGGCCGTCCGGACGCGCCGAGCCCGCGTACACCCACTACCTGTTCGGTCCGGCCCTGGTCGACCTGCGCCACGCGGCGAAGACGGCCCTCCCCGCCCCGGCCGAGGTCGCCAGGGCCTACGACCTGTGGATCCGCCGCGCCTTCCAGGACCGCGAGCCGCCGTGGTTGATGGTGCCGATCGGCATCATGGTGTGGATCAGCATGGCGTTCGGCGTCATGGCCGGGGTCATGGCGGTGGGGATGCTGTGCGTCCTGCAGGTGACGGTCGTGCTGGCCCTGGCGATCACCGTGCTCGCGGCGGGGCAGGTGCTGCGCGTCGTCGACCGGGCCATGCGGCGCGTCAAGGGCATCCGGACCCGCTGCCAGTCCTGCCACCTGCCCGTCCCGTTCCCCTCCTTCGAATGCGCCGCGGAGGGGTGCGGCCGCCGCCACCGCGACGTGCGGCCGGGGCGCTACGGCATCCTCAAGCGCTGGTGCGGCTGCGGCGCCCGGCTGCCCACGCTGCTGATCATGAGCGGCGGCGCCGCGATGCGGGCGCGCTGCCCGCACTGCGGGGAGACGATGTCCAAGGGCGCGGGCACCATGCCCGAGATCGTGATCCCGGTGCTGGGCGCCGCCACCACGGGCAAGACCCGGCTGATGACGGCGCTGGTCATGGGCCTGCTGGAGGGGCCCGGGGGGCACGGCGCCACCACCGAGTTCGCCGACGAGGAGTCCGAGAACGCCTACCGGGGGCTGGCCGACAAGCTGCGCGCCGGCGTGCACACCTGGAAGACGATCAAGGCGCGGGACGCGCCGCTGCGCGCCTACTCGCTGCACCTGCGGCCGCCCACGGGCGGGCCCCGGCTGCTGCACGTGTTCGACGCGCCCGGCGAGCTCGTGGGCAAGTCCGAGCTGCTGCGGGAGCTGCGCTACATGCGGGCGGCGCGCACGTTCCTGTTCACCCTCGACCCGCTGTCCATCGACGCGGTCTGGGAGTCGCTGGACCCCGCGGAGCGGACCCGGTTCGCGCAGCTGCGCTCGGACGCGGCGCCGGACTTCGTGTTCGGTCAGATCGTGCAGAACATCGAGGGCCTCGGCGTGCAGACCGGGCGGGCCCGCCTGGCGGTGGCCCTCACCAAGGACGACCTGGTGCGCGCCTGCCCGGTGCTGGAGGACGTCGGCGACGGCAGCGACGAGATCCGCCGCTGGCTGGAGGGCCCGGCCGGGCTCGACGGCATGGTCCGCGCCATGCGCCGGTCCTTCGACGAGGTGCGGTTCTTCCGGACCTCGTCGTGGCTGACGGACGGCGAGATACCCGACAGCGTCCTGGACCTGTCCGGCTGGATCCTCGTCAAAGAGGGCCTGCGCGTCCACCACTCCGCATGACCGTGGAAGGAGCCCTCATGCAGCCCGACCCCTACCGCAGTTGGCGGCTCGGCATCTTCGCGGTGGTCTGCGGAGTCGCCGCCCTCTACGTCGCCTTCCTGCTGCTGTCGTTCGTGCTGTCCCTCGTGACCTGAGGAGGAGGCGATGCCGGGGACAGGTCTGCGCAAGGCGCAGAACGTGCCGCTCTCCCGCACGTCGACCGCGGCGTTCGAGCTGGACCCTTCCGGCCGCGCGTCGCTCGTCGCGGTGTTCCTCGACGCGGAGGGCCGGTGCCTGGCGACGGTCGCGGACGACCGCGGGCTCCTGATCGGCCTGGCGGACGCGCCCGCCGGGACCGACCGCGTCGTCCTGGCGGTCGAGGTCGCCGACGGGCCGGTGTCGGCGGTCCGCGGGCTGCGCTGCGCGGTCCGCGGCGACGACGGCTCCGACCTGGCCGTGCTGTCCGGCGCCGCCGCGGGGGAGAACAGCCCCGACCCGGTGCACCTGCTCGGCGAGTGCTACCGGCGCGCGGACGGCTGGTGGTTCCGCGAGATCGGCTACGGTCTCGCCGACGAGGCCGCCATCGCCCGGACGCTCGGTCCCGCCGCGCTCGACCACCATCGCCGCCGCGCGGCCCTCGCCCGTCCGAAACCCGCCGAGAAGCCAGCGTCGGACGGCTCGAAGACGGCCGCGGAAGCCGCCCCGGACGGCACGTCGAAGCCCGCTGGGGAGCCGAAGCCTGCCAGGAAGCGGCCGGTCCGGGGGCTGCCCCCGGCGAACCTCGCGTCCGCCCGGCTGGTCGGGGAGCGGACGGCGCGCGGCCCGGTCAGCCTGGAAGTCGCGGTCGACCTGTCCGGCTCCATGTACCGGTACGCCGAGCTGCGTCGGGCGGCGCTGGCGGCCCTGCGCGACTTCGCGCGCCGCGAGATGGCCGCCGGCGACCTGCTGACGTCGGTGGCGTTCGCCGACAGGGCGGCGGTGCTGGTGCCGCCCGTCGACGTCCGTAAGCTGCGCCGGGTCACCGACCGCCCCGCCAGAGACGTCGGCGGGGGCACGCTTCTGGCGCCGGCGCTCCATCTGCTGATGCGGCTGCGCGCGAAGCGGCCCCCCGTCCCGCCCGAGGCGTGCGGCCTGATGGTGATCAGCGATGGGGAGCTGTTCGACCCGCCCCGCGAGCTGGACGCGCTGATCTGGCGGGCCCACTACGGGCACATCTCCCTCGTGGTGCCGGAGGAAGAGCATCCGCCGATGCTGGACGGGCACGCGTGGTTCCGCCACGCCGCCGTGCGGAGCTTCCGGAACGCCGACCAGCTCGGCCTGATCTACGGCTCGGTCTTCGCCGCCCTGACCGGCCAGCGGCTGGAGCGCCGATGAACGCGGCGGACCACCCGGCGCCCGGCGCCGTGGGCCCGGCACGCGACGACGTCGAAGCCGACGACGTTCGAGTCGAGGACGGCGTCGCGGCCGACGAGCCCGTCGAGGACCCCGACGAGCTCATCGACGAGCTCATCGACGAGCTTCGCGCGCTCGTGGAGCAGGGGCTCCCCGAGGAGCACCGCTTCGCCGCGCTGGTCGAGCTGGGCGCGCTGCTGTCCGCGCGGTACGCCCGGGACGGCGACGCCGCCGACCGCGACGAGGCCATCACGGCTCTGCGCATGGCCGACGACGCGCCCGCTCCCCCGGAAGCCGAGCCCGCCTGGGCCCGGCTGGAGCTCGCCAGGCTCCTGGCGGACCGCGGCGAACGCGACGGGAGCGTGGACGACCTCGAGGCGGCCATCCGGTACTCGCGCGACGCCCTCGCCGAGCTGCCGCAGCCGGACAGACCCGACGCCCGCCTCGCCTCGGCGTACTGCACTCTGGGCATCAGCCACTTCCTGCGGTCCCTTCGCGTCCCGGCGGAGTCCCGCGCGGAGGTGCGTCTGGCCGAGGAGGCGCTGCGGCGGTCGGTCGCCCTGCTGCCCGACGGCCACCCCGCCGCTGGCCTGCTGACCGGCAGGCTCGGGATCGTGCTCGCCGCCGGCGTGCAGGAGGACATCAGCGACCTCGACCCCGTCACGCCCGGGAACGAGCAGGCGTGGCGGGACCTGGCCGACCGTTCGGCCGCCGTGCTCGACACCCTCGACGAGGGATTGCGGGACATGCCCGCCGACGATCCGTACCGGCCGCTGGTGCGGTACTGGCAGGCGATGACGCACGCGCTCCGCTTCCTCCACCTGGGCGCCGGCGAGGACGACCGCGACGCGGCGCTGAAGGGGCTGGAGGCCCTGCTCGACCAACCGGAGTGCGACGGCGACGCGGCGAACGCGTGCCACCTCTTCATCGCCTTCCTCCGGCTCTACCGTTCGGCTCCCGCGGAGTTCCGGCGCGGGGGCCATGCGCCCGACCTCCGCAACGTCGCCCGCGTCCTGGCGGCGGGGGGCGTCACCGACCCGCAGGAGGCCCGCGTCGCCCTCGAGCATCTGGAGCAGGTGACCGAATCGGACCCCATGTTCCGCGCGATGGCGCCGTCGCTGCGGGCCATGGCCACGCTGGCGGCCGGGGGCACGGAGCTGACCGACGAGCACTACGCCCAGGCCGTCGCCCACCTGGACCGGGTCGCCGGCGAGGAGGACGGGGCCGACGAGCTGCGGGGGCTGGGAGACCTCCTGCGGTCCGTCCAGGCGATCCGGCACGGGGGCCCGGAGAACCTGAAGGCGGCGGCGGAGAGGATCATGCAGACGGTTGAGGCGCTCGATGAGCGGCACCCGGTCCGCGAGGCCCTGCGGGGAGTGACCGCCCAACTCCTCGACAGAGCCTCCACCACGCGCCCCACCCCGGACGCGGTCGCCCCGGAGGACCGCGAGGCCGCTTTGGAGCTCCTGGAGCACGTTCTCCGGGAGCTTCCCGAAGACCATCCCGACCGGGCCTTCATCCTGCTGCAGCTGAGCGTCACCCTGGCGCGGAACCTGGAGCACCGGTATTCCCCGGAACGGCTGCGCACGGTGCGCGAGCTGCTCCGGGAGGCGGTCGCGCGTCCCGCGGCGGACCGGGAGAACGAGGCGGTCAACCAGTTCCTGCTGATCCTCGTGGACGCCTTCCAGAGCATGCTCGGCGGCGACGAGGCCCCGTCGATGAACGACCTCATCGAGAGGGTGAAGCGGGTCTCGTCCCTGCTGCCGCCGGGTCACCAGCTCCGCCGGATGGCCGCGGGACTGCTGACGCCCCTGCTGGCCCAGCGGTTCTCGCGGCGCGGCGGCCTGGAGAACCTCGACGCCGCGGTCTACTACGCGCGCAGGATGGTCGAGGACGAGGACCTGGCCGAGGACGGCGGATGGAAGAACGCCCTGCGGTGGTTTCTCGCCGCCTCGCCGATGTTCAAGGCCCAGTACCTGCCGGAGCCGGACCGGATAGGCGAGGCGGCCGAGGCGCTCGAAGGGCTCGCCGCGAGTCTCCCGGAGGACGACGAGATACGGCACCGGGTCGAGCGCGACGCCGGCGCGCTGGCGTCCTGGCGCCGCCTCGTCGACGCCGCGGCGCACGGCCTCGGTCTGCATGGGCGGTCCGTCCAGATCCAAGCGGAGCGCCTCGCCGAGCACACCGAGGCCCTGCTCTCGGCGCGGAACGCCTCCCCGGAAAGCCCGTTCTATGCCGCCGAGTTCAGCGCCGCGGGCAACGCGAAGGTCCTCCACGGCATCGCAAGCCGGAACATGCGACTCGTCGACGAAGGGCTGGCGATGGCGGCCGACGCGTACCGGGCGGCCGACGCGCTGTCCCCGCTGCGGTCGCAGCTGCTGTTCACGTTCGGCACCTGCCTGTTCATGCGGTACACGCTCAGCGGCGACCGCGCCGACCTGGACGGGGCGATCGACCGGCTGGAGGAGGCGCTGCGGTCCGAGGAGACGAGCATGTTCGGCACCGCGACGCCGCTCATCCTCAACTCCCTGGCCCACGCCTACCACCTGCGGGGCGACGCGAACCTGGACGACCGGCGCCGCGCCGCCGAGACGGGGCTGGCCTCCCTGCGGGCCCGCGCCCGGGGCGTGATGCTGCAGAGCAGCACCGAACGCGCCTTCGACGCCGCCGTCGCCGCCTCCGGGGAGGCGGCCGAAGTGGCCCGGTTCCTCGTCGACGACGGGCTCGCCGAGACGGCGGTCGAGGCGCTCGAATGGGGCCGGGCCATGGTGCTGCACACCGCGACGACCGACGTGGGGCTTCCCGCCCTGCTGCGCGAAGGCGGCCTGCACGACCTGGCCGACGAGTGGGAGGCGGCGTCGTCCGAGCCCGTCCCCGCACCGTGGGAGACCCTCGCCCCGGGACTCGCCGGGCCGCCCCTCGGCGACCTGCTTGAGGCGCCCATCCCCAGCGACCTGCGGGAACGCGTCATGGCGGCGATCGAGGGCACGCGGCTGGAACGCCGGCTGTTCAGCCCCGCCGTGCCCGCGGAGATCGCCGCGGCGTTGCGCGGCGCGGGGGCGGCCGCGCTGGCGTACCTCGTCCCCCACGGAGACGGAAGCGGCGGATTCGCGCTCGTGGTCGACGCCGGCGGGCGGACGCGGCGGATCGCGCTGCCGCGGCTGGCGACGGGGCCGGGCAGCCGGGTCGAGGCGTTCGTGGAGGCGCAGCGCGACCGCTGGCAGGCCGATCCGGAGTCGCCCGAAGGGAGGCGGGCCCGCGACCGGTGGCGCTCGGCGTTGGGCGACCTGTGCGACTGGGCGTGGACGGCGGCGATGCAGCCGCTGCTGGACGCGGTCGTCGAGGCTCCCGGCCGCGCACCCCGGCTGGTCCTGGTGCCGGTGGGGGAGCTGGGGGCGGTGCCGTGGCATGCGGCGCGGCGGACGGTGGCGGACGGCGCACCGCGCCACGCCTGCCAGGACGCCCTGATCACGTATGCGGCGTCGGCGCGGCAGTTCGTCGAGGCCCGGCGGGCCGAGCCGCGCCCGTGGGGGAGCGCTCCGGCGCTGGTGCGCGTCGGCGGCAGCGGGTTGTACTGGTCGTCGAAAGAGGTCGAGCAGATCCACCGGCGGCATTACGCGGACGGGGAGCTGCTCGGCGGCCGCCGCCGCGCGTCGGGGCGCCGTTCGCGGCCGGCCACGGCGGCCAATGTGCTGGCCCTGCTGCCCGGGCCGGAGTCGGCCGGGGCGTCGCTGCTGCATCTGGGGTGCCACGCGTGGTCGGCGCCGCGTCCGGTGGACTCGCATCTGCGGCTGGCGGGCGACGAGGTGCTCGGCATGACGGAGATCCTGCGGCAGGCGCGGTCCCGTCCGCCCGGCGCCGCGGGCGGCCTGGTGGTGCTGGCGGCGTGCGGCAGCGACCTGACCGGCCGCCACCACGACGAGGCGCTGACGTTGGCGACGGCGTTCGCGGCCGCCGGCGCGGTGGGCGTGGTCGGCGCCCGCTGGCCCGTGGACGACCTGCCGACCCTGCTGTTCATGACCATGTTCCACCACTATCTGAACGCCGGTTACGCGGATCCGGCGGTGGCGTTGCGCGCGGCCCAGTCGTGGATGCTCAACCCGCGGCGGTCCGTCCCCGCGTCCGTGGAGGCGGATCTGGCCGGGCTGGACGCGGCGGCGCTGGCGGAGCCGGAGACCTGGGCGGCGTTCACCTACCAAGGCCGTTGAGGGGGCCCTGTTGACCGCGTTCGGCATCGATCTCGGCACGACCAACTCCTGCATCGCCTACGTCGACGAGGAGGTGGGACGGCCCGTCGTCGTCCCCAACGCCGTCGGCGAGAACACCACCCCGTCGGTGGTCTACTTCGAACGGCGCGGCCGCGTCGTCGTCGGCGACGCCGCCAAGGACGCGGCGCTGCTGGCGCCGCACCTGACGGTGCAGCTGGTCAAGCGGCAGATGGGCCGCGACGACGTGACGTACCCCTTCCACGGCGAGACCTACACCCCGGAGACCGTCTCCGCCCTCATCCTCAAGGAGCTGGCGGACGGCGCCCGCCGCCGCCTCGGCCGTCCCGTCGAGGACGTGGTGATCACCGTGCCGGCGTACTTCGGGGTGGCCGAGCGGGAGGCCACCCGCCGGGCGGGCGAGATCGCCGGGCTCACCGTGCTGGACGTGCTCGCCGAGCCGGTCGCCGCCGCCCTGTCCCGCCAGGACCACAAGCCCGTCGAGGGCGCGCGGCACGTGCTGGTGTACGACCTGGGCGGCGGCACGTTCGACACCACCGTGATCCGCATGGACGGCGAGGACGTCCAGGTGCTGTGCACCGGCGGCGACCGGGAGCTCGGCGGCGCCGACTGGGACGCCCGCGTCCGCGACTACCTGGTCGGCGCGTTCACCGAACGCCATCCCCGGCTCGACCCCACGGCCGACGAGGAGTTCATGCAGGATGTGTGGATCAAGGCGGAGAAGATCAAAAGGGAGTTGAGCACCGCGGTGTCCCGGCGCTGCAACCTGCGCTTCGCCGGCGCCGTCGCCCAGGTGGAGCTGACCCGCGAGCGCCTGGAGGAGCTCACCGCCGACCTGCTGGAGCGCACCCTGACGATCACCGAGCGGACGGTGGAGAAGGCGCGCGCCCAGGGGGCGCCGCGGATCGACGAGGTGATCCTGGTGGGCGGCATGTCCCGGATGCCGGCGGTGGCGGCGCGGCTGGAGGAACTGGTCGGCACCAAGCCCTGGCGGCACGAGCCGGACCTGGCGGTCGCCCGCGGCGCGGCCCTGTTCGCCATGATCAGACGGGTTCAGAAGGAGGGCGCCGACCGGTCCGCCGAACAGGTCGCCGACAGGCTCGGCATCACCGCCGCCCAGGCGGAGTCGATGCGGAACCGCCGGGTGACCACCGTGGTCCCCCGCGGCTTCGGGGTGAAGGTCATCGACCACAACGACCCGCGCGCGGCCACCGATCCGATGCGGGCGCGCTACTACATCGTCCATCTCCTCCCGGCCGACACGCCGCTGCCCGCCGACACCGGGCCGGTCACCTTCTTCACCGCGTTCGACAACCAGCCCGGCCTCGAGGTGGAGGTGTGGGAGCAGAACGGGCCGGAGAGCTCGGAGGAGCTCGCCGACAACACGCTGATCGGGCGGGGGAAGCTGCGCGACCTGCCGCCGCGGCTGCCGAAGGGCACGCCCATCCAGATCACCTTCTCCATGAACGAGACCGGGCTGCTCACCGTGGCGGCGGTGGAACCCCGGTCGGGCCGCAACGTCCGCTTCGACCTGCAGATCGGCGGCATGGACCGCAAAGACGTCGACAAGGCCAAGGCCGCGGTGGCGCGGCACGAGATCATTTCCTGACCGACCGGCGGAGGAGAGGCATGGGACTGCGGCACGCGCTGACGGTGCTCGCCGAGCAGTGGGACGACATCCGCGACCGGCTGTCCGCCGAGGACGTCGCCGAGGTGCGCGCCCTGGTCGAGGAGTTTGCCCGGGAGGGCGACCGGGCGGCCTCGGAGGAGATCGCCGAGGAGATCGCCGACCTGCTGCGCGACCTGCTTCCGGGGGACCATCCGTTCCTCGCGGCCCTGCGCGGACGCGAGGAGCGCCTGGCGCCCGACCGGGCGCGGCGCGCGGCGGACCTGGCCGCCTGGTTCCGCCTCGCCGAGCCGCTGCGGGCGCGGCTCGTCGGCGCCGATCCGCCGCCGACGGCCGACGAGGTGGAACGCGCGGCCGCGGAGCGGCTGCTGGCCGTCCCCGCGCTCGGCGCCGACGAGCTGCGCGCGGGCGGGCAGGACCCGGGCGATCCGGACCTGATCCGCCTGGACGCCGCCGACGGCTCCGTCCGCTGGCCGGACTTCCAGTTCGCCCCCGACGGCTCCGTGCCGCCGGTCGTCCGGACCGTCAACCGGATCCTGGACGCCTCCGGCGACCCCTTCGGCGCGGCCGACTGGTGGCTGGGCGCCAACGGATGGCTGGGCGCCGTGCCCGCGCGGCTGATCGGCAGCGTTCCGGACGAGCGGCTGATCGCCGCGGCGCGCGCGGAGGCGGAGGTCTGAGATGCCCAAGGTCCCGCCTCCGACGCGCTTTCGCGCCACCCCGCGCCTGCGCACGCTCCCGGCCGGCACGCGCCTGTGGCGGGTGCACCATCGGAACCACAAGGCGACCGACTTCAACCCCCGCCTGGCCGACCCCAACTTCGGCGGCGGACGCTTCGACGGCACCGAGCGCGACCCCTACTCCACCTACTACGCGGCCCTGGAGGCGGGGACCGCGCTGGCGGAGACCCTGCTGCGCGGCGTGCCCTTCAACGACCGCGGGTACCGGACGATCAGGCGCGCCTCCGTCCAGGACCGCCGCGCGAGCGTCGTCGAGACCACCGAGGACCTGACGCTGGTCGACCTGTGCTCGGGGGAGGCGCTGGCCGCGGTGGCCCAGGACACCTGGCTCGTCCAGGCCGATCCGGCCGACTACCACGCCACCCGGCGCTGGGCGAGCTGGATCAGGGAGCAGGCGCCCGCGGCGCAGGGCCTGATCTGGCCCTCCCGACGCGAGGGCGGCCGCGAAGCCCTGGTGCTCTTCGGCGACCGGTGCCCGGACGGCGTCCTGACCGACGACTACGCCACGGGCCGCGACCTCGACGACCTGGAGGGAGCCGTCTGGATCAACGCGCTCCTCGCCCCCTACCGGGCCCGCATCGCCAAGCCCCGGAACACCGCGTCGCGATAGCCGCCTTCACCAGGGATTCCTGGTGATTCCGGACGCGCGGAGGAGGACGGGCGCACAGTAGTGGACTATCCATACCGACTTAGTCGGGAAGACGGTATGCTGGTCGCCATGCGTCCCGGGCCTTCCCTTTGGTCGCGCCTGCACGTCGACTTCGGGCGGCAGGCGAGCGACCTGTGTCGCCGAGCCCAGCGTTGAGCCAGCCGAAGCGACGTTGAGCCGAGCCGAAGCGACGAGGGAAAGGACGGCACGCAGATGACCGTGAGCACGACCGCGCCCGCCGAGAACAGGCTGGCCGAGATGGCCGGCGCCCTGGCCGCCGCCCCGGACGACTGGCTGCGCCGGGTGCGGCTGAACCCCGACGGGCGGTGGTACGAGCGCCTCCACCGGGACGACGACCACGAGGTGTGGCTGATCAGCTGGCTGCCCGGCCAGTCCACCGGCCTGCACGACCACGGAGGCTCGCGCGGCGCGTTCGCCGTCGCCCTGGGGGAGCTGGAGGAGGACGACCTGGGCGGCACGCGGCGGGTCGGCACGGGGCAGACGCGCGCGTTCGGCCCCGACTACATCCACGACGTGCGCAACACCTCGACGGCGCCCGCCGTGAGCGTGCACGTGTACTCGCCGCCGCTGGCCGTGATGAACCGCTACGAGCTCACCGGCGCCGGACTGGTCCGCCTCGCCGAGGAGCGGGCCGAACAGTGGTGACCGGCCGGTGACCGACCGTCAGCCGCGCCGCGCGTACTGGGAGATCTCGCCGAAGTCCAGCATCACGCAGGCCTCGTCGCCGATCACCTCGGCGTCGTGGCCCGGCGCTATGGCCACGGCCTCGCCCGGGGTCACGTCCTGCTCGGAGCCGTCGGCCATGTGGATCCGTATCCGCCCGGACACGCAGTAGGCCAGGTGCGACACCTCGCACCGCTCGGTGCCGGCGATCGGCCTGACATCGGCCGACCACCGCCAGCCGGGTTCGAACACCGCGCGGCCGACGGGACGGCCCGCCAGCGTCACTATGTCGACGTAGCCCTTGCTCTCGAACATGCGAGTTTCGTCCGGCTTGTCGAAACTCTTGACCTCGATGCCCGTCATGATGGCCCCCCGAATGCCGTCGCTTTTTCAGGCTATGTCCGCACGGTGCGGAGGGCAGTTGTCATCTCGGTCATGTTTGTGCAGGTCAACATAGACGCGGCAACCGGTGCACCTCGGTGATAGCGGGGCGATGCCGTCGGACGCTCAGTTGGGGGCGTGGTTCGGCCATACGAGCAGCGCATGCCGGGACCGGGCGGCCCGGCGGGTGGGGCGGTCCCGGGCGGCGCGGCCGTGCGGGACGCCCGTCGGTCGAGGTTCGCGGATCCGTTTGTCGCCGCCCCGTACACCGCGATCAACGCCCTGAACCAGGCGCCCGCGGCGCAGGGCCTGATCTGGCCCTCCGAGCGCAAAGGGGGCCGCGACGCCCTGGTCCTCTTCGGCGACCGGTGCCCGGCGGCGTCCTGGGCGACGGCTACGCCACGGGCCGCGACCTCGACGACCGGGACGGAGCCATGCGGATCAACGCCCTTCTGGCCCCCTACCGGGCCCGCATCGCCAAGCCCCGCTGCCGGCCGAGGAGCGCGCCGAGCAGTGGTGACCCGGTGACGCGCTCCGGCTCGGCGGGCGCGGATCACCGCGCGGGCGCGTCCTCCCGGGCTTGTGAGGCGGCGGGGCGGGCGGTGCCCGCCGTGACGGCCGCGCGCAGCCGCCAGCGGCCGGAGCCGCTGGTGCTGACCTGGAGCAGCGTCCACGGCGGCAGGTCGATCGGCGCGTCGCCGTCGGCGGCCGGCGCGAGCCCTTCGGTGAGGCGGTGCACGGCGATGCCGCCCTTCCCCAGGAAGGACGTCTCCAGACGCGCCGCCGGGCCGGTGTAGAACAGCACCGCCGGGTGGGCGCCCTGCACGGAAAAGAGGCCGAACGGGTGCACATGGTCCGTGCCCGGCCCGTCCAGCAGGTCCGGGGTGCCCGGTATCTGCCACAGCGGCAGGATGTCGATGGTCCAGGCGCCGTCCGCGCGCACTTCCAGAACGGCTCCGGCCGGGACGGCGAACGAGCAGACGGAGGCGAGCGCGGCCGGCTGCGGTCCCCGCCGCTCGACGGGGACGACCTGCCCCACGCTGTGCCGGAGGGCCAGGTCGGGGCCGCGCAGGAGCACCTCGTCGGCCTCGCCTTCGGTGAGGATGCCGATGCCGGGCGGCCCCTCGTACCTGACCACGTCGCGTCCGCGGCCGGAGATCGTCCGGTCGAACGCGCGGGCCGTTTCCGGGCCGCCGAACGCCACCGTCCAGGCGCCCGCCGCCTTGACCCGCAGCCGCGCCCCGCCGTCGACGACGAACCGGGCGGACCCGCCGCCGGGGACCGACGCCAGCGGCGCCCCCGCGCGCAGGCCGGAGCGGCCCGCGAGGACGCGCACACGGGCGGCGCCGTCGTTGGCGATCTCGGCGAGCACGGGCTGCGGTGCCGACGTCTCCTTGATCGTGAGGGACCGGTCGCCGGTGCCGGTGAGGACGGCGCGCCTGCCGTCCAGGAAGTGGTCGGCGGGCTCGAAGCCCGGCTGGCGGGGCGGCGTCTCCGGGACGCCCAGCCAGCGGCGCAGGTCGTCCGCCACCCGCTCCGGGTCGCTGACGCGCAACGAGATCCGGCGGTACCGCTCGCCGCGCCGGGGCAGCCGGGGGCGGTCGGCCAGGCGCCGGTCCGTGCCCCAGCTGATCAGCCAGGTCCAGTTGCCCCATCTGCGGCGCCGTCCCGGCAGGCGCACGCCGGTGCGGAGCAAAAGGTCGAGGTTGAGCGGTTCCCGGAACGGCGTCAGTTCGGCGTGCCCGTCCGCGCCCAGGCGGCCGCCGGGGTTCCCGCCGGTCGCCCGGACGGCGGCGATGTCCGCGCGCCGGATCCGCGCCGTCTTCCACAGCAGCACGCTGTCACGGATGACGATCTCGTCGTCGCGCACCCGCAGCCTCGGCCGCAGCAGCAGCATCCGGCCGATCTGCACCGCCGACGTGACGGGCACCGCCAGCGCGGCGGCGAGGAACAGGTTGAAGAGCAGTTCGTCGAAACCGGCGGGGTCGTCGTGCAGCAGCAGCTCGGTGCCCGTCCCGGCGGAGCCGATCGCCGCCAGCAGCACGAACGGGTAGGCGAGCGCCCAGCCGAAGGTCCGCGCGGGCGCTCGGACGATCTTCACCGGCACCGCGGACGGTCCCCGGGCGCTCCAGCTCCAGCGGTCCGCGGTGAACAGCTCACGCGCCCAGGTGCGCATGGCGGCGGCCGGGTCGACGGCCCGCAGGCGCCCGGGCAGCTCGGCCCACGGCGTCCGCACGGCCAGGACCGCCGCGGCGACGAGATTGATGGCGCCGAACAGCAGCCCGAACACCAGTGCCGAGATGGCCTCGCCCCGCTCCGGGGAGCCGTCCGCCGCGTACACGGAGTCGGGTGCCCCCACGTCGAGGGCGGGGATCCGGTCTCCGCGGGCGACGGCGTCCGCGTCCACGCCGCGCAGCCGGACGCCGGAGGCGCCGTCCTGCGGGGCGCCGTCGGGAGTGAACGTCCCGTACCAGTGGCATCCGTCGCGACCGCAGCTCTGCGAGTCGGCGACGAACACGCCCGCGCGTCCGTCACCGGCCGCGGCGCGGTCGGCCGCGCGGTGCTCGCGGACCGCCTGACCCAGCCCGAACACGGCGAACGCGAGTGCGGTGAGAACCACCGCCCACGCCACCGAGGGCGACTCAAGACGTCGGTCCAGGGCGCCGGACATGCGCATCACCCTCAACGGCGCGGGGAGATGTGATTCAGACCATGATCGCATAAGTCCCCCGGGGGCGCCTCCGCGAGCGCGGGTCGACGGCGCAGCGCGACGCCCCGATCGCGGAGTGATCCCGAGGCCGCTAGTTTGGGGGCGTGGTTCAGCCGTACGAGCAGCACGGGCCGGGCGCGACCCCCGGCCGGACGGGGCGACCGGTGTCGGCGGGCCCGCACGGCCCGGCAGGCCCGCAGGGGCCGATGGGCCAGATGGACACGACGGGCGGCGCGGACGCGCCCCGCCCGTCGTGGTTCAAGGACCTGTTCAACGGGGTCGGCTACCTGTTCCGGGGGCTGGCGTGGGCGGCGCGGCACCCGGCGCAGTGGCTGCTCGGGCTCGTCCCCGCGCTGATCGTGCTGGCCGTCTACGCGGCGGGGCTGATCGCGCTGGCGTGGAACCTGGGCGACATGGCCCGCTGGGCGACGCCGTTCGCCGACGACTGGTCGTCCGGGCTGCGGGACGCCGCACGGGTGATCGCCGGTGTGGCGATCTACGGGTCGGCGCTGTTCCTGGCGGTGGTGACGTTCACCGCCGTGACCCTGCTCGTGGGCGACCCGTTCTACGAGGCGATCTCGGTGCGGGTGGAGGAGTCGCAGGGCGGCGCCCCGCCGGAGCCGGACGTGCCGCTGCCCACCCAGATCGGGCGGGCGATCGGCGACGCGGTCGTGCTGGGCCTGATCGCCTTGCTGTTCGGCGTGGTCTTCTTCGCGGGCGGGTTCATCCCGGTCGCCGGGCAGACGGTCGTGCCCGTGGCGGCGGCCTGCGTGTCGGGCTGCCTGCTGGCCGGTGAGCTGACCTCGATCGCGTTGGAGCGCCGCGGCCTGCTGCGCCGGGACCGGTTCGCGGTGCTGCGCCGGCACCGGCCGCTGGTCCTGGGATTCGGCGTGGCGACGTTCGTGGTGTTCCTCGTGCCGCTGGCGGCGGTGGTGATGATGCCCCCGGCCGTGGCCGGGGCCACGCTCATGGTGCGCGAGAGACTGATTGTGTCCTGAGTGTGATGAGGTGCCGGAGTGCACCGTGTTGATCTTCGCGTAACGTGGGCCGCATGTCCGATCAGGGGGAGCGCGACGCGCGCTGGACCGAGATGAGCGACGGTAGCGAGAAGGGAGAGCGCTCCGGCGCCACGCCGCCGGAGGCCGACGACGTCAAGGTCGCGCCCGTTCCTTCCGCCCCGGCCGCCACCGGGACCGACACCGCCGAGCAGCCCGCCGTGACCGACACCGCCGAGCAGGCGGCCGTGTCCGACACCGCCGAGCAGGCGGCGGTGGGCGACACCGCGGAGCGGCCGGCGGCGACCGACGGCGCCGAGAAGGGCGACCGGTGGGAGGGCGAGCTGTTCGACGGCGCCGGGCCGGACGCGGGCGGCGCGGCCGACCCGCGGTACGAGGCGCCCACGTCGGGCGCGAGCGGCCCGGCCAAGCCGGGGCGGCCCAGCAGCGGCAACTGGCGGATGCCGGACTGGATGGCCGACGAGCAGAGCGCCGACGCCAAGCTGCACGGCACCGCCGACGCGGCCGACGACGAGGGCGGCCGGTCCAAGCTGGTGCTGTACGGCGGGGTCGGGCTGCTCGCCCTCGCGCTGCTCGCGGCGGGCGCCGTCTACTACGTCAAGCAGCGGGGCGGCGACGAGTCCGAGTCCGGCGCGGAGAAGGGCGCGACGACGCGCGGCGTGGAGGAGCCCGCGGTCGCCCTGCCCCCGGATCGGCCGCTGCGCCGCTTCCCCGGCCGTCCCAGCAAGGTGCTGGCGCAGGTCGCCGACCCCCACGCCGGCCTGTCGTACCCGCGGCTGGCGCGGCCGTGGCAGGTGCCGACCAAGCAGAACCGGCTGGCGGTGCCCGGCTGGTCGGGCCAGCAGATCCTCGTCACCGAGCGCACCGGCGGGCGGATCTGGTACGGGCAGCTGCTCACCGGCACGCTCGCCCCGGCGCTGCGCGGCGCCTACGACGGGCCGGACAGCGTCAAGACCGTCGCGGGCCTGGCCGCCAAGAACCACGAGGCCGTCTACTACCAGTTCCCGCACAAGACCGCGCCGCTGGCGTCGCAGGCGCTGCCGGTGGGCGGACGCAAGGGCTGGCTGATCGCCTCCTACCTGACCTACAAGCGGGCGGGCGTGCGGGCGACGGGCGAGGTCGTCGCGACCGCCGTGATCGACACGGGCAGGCCCGCCCCGGCGGTGGTGTTCGTGTCGATCCCCAACACGCACCGCAAGCTGTGGCCGGACGTGAATCAGTTCCTGTCCGGGCTGAAGCCGGTGCCGCGCACCGGCACCGCCTGACCGTGCGCGCGGACCGCGCCGCCGTTCGTCCGCGACCCCTCGGCAACCGAATGGCGTTCTTTTAGGCTGTGGCCGACGCCGAGGAGAGGGGTCGGGCATGGCGATCGGACTGACCGAGGAGCACGAACGGCTCGCGGAGAGCGTCCGCGGGGTCGTCGGACGGCACCTTTCGTCCCAGGCGGTGCGGAACGCCGACGACAGCGGGCTGCGCGCGGCCCTGGCGGCGCAGGGCCTGCCGGGCCTGCACCTTCCCGAACGGTACGGCGGCCAGGGCTTCGGCCTGCTGGAACAGGCCGTGGCGCTGGAGGAGCTGGGCCGGGCGCTGGCGCCCGGCGCGTACCTGCCGACCGTGCTGGCGTCCGCCGTCATCGACGCGGCCGGCTCCGAGAAGCTCAAGGACGCGCTGCTGCCGGGACTGGCGGACGGCTCGCTCGCCGGCTGCGTGGCGCTGGGCGGGCTCGGCCGGCCGGCGCTGGGCGCGGCGGCCGCCGACGTGCTCGTCGTGCCGGCGGGCGACCGGTGGGCCGTCCTCGACCGCGACCAGGTCGAGGTGCGGGAAACGGAGTGCCTGGACCTGACGCGTCCGGTCGCGGAGGTCGCGGCCGCCGCCGGGCTCGCCGACGTCCCGGACGACCGCCTGCTCGCCCCCGGCGTGGACGTGCACGCCATCGCCGTCGTGCTGCTGGGCGCCGAGGCGTGCGGCGTCGCGGGCCGCGCGCTCGACGACGCCGTCGCCTACGCCAAGACCCGCGAGCAGTTCGGCCGCCCCATCGGGCGGTTCCAGGCCGTCAAGCACCGCTGCGCCCGGATGCTCATCGCCGTCGAACGCGCCCGGGCCGCCGTGTGGGACGCCGCCCGCGCGCTGGCCGGCGCCGACGCGCCCGAGCAGCGCGGCTACGCGGTGGGCGTCGCCGACGCGCTGGCCGCCGACGCCGCCGTGACGTGCGCCGAAGGCAACATCCAGGTGCACGGCGGCATCGGCTACACCTTCGAGCACGACGCGCACCTCATCTACCGGCGGGCGCTGACGCTGCGCGCGCTGCTCGGGCGGGCGAGCGCGGCGCGGGCGCGGGTCGCGGAGCTGGCGGTCGCGGGCGTGCGCCGCCCGGTCGACGTGGACCTGCCCGAGGAGGAGGCCGAACGGGTGCGCGCGCAGGTCCGGCCGCGGATCGCCGAGATGGCGGCGATGGACGAGAAGGCCCAGCGCGCGGCGATGGCCGAGGGCGGCTGGGTCGTCCCGCACCTGCCCCGGCCGTGGGGCCGCGACGCCGGTCCGGTGGAGCAGCTCGTCATCCGGCAGGAGCTGAAGGCGGCGGGCGTCCGGCCGGTCCCGCTGATAATCGCGGCGTGGGTGGTGCCGTCCCTGGTCCAGTACGGCACGCCCGAGCAGCAGGAGCGGTTCCTGCCGCCGACGCTGCGCGGGGAGATCGTCTGGTGCCAGCTGTTCAGCGAGCCGGGCGCCGGGTCGGACCTGGCCGGACTGTCCACGCGCGCCGAGAAGGCGGAGGGCGGCTGGCGGATCACCGGGCAGAAGGTGTGGACGTCGCTCGCCCGGGACGCGCAGTGGGGCATCTGCCTGGCGCGCAGCCACCCCGACCGTCCCAAGCACCAGGGCCTCACCTACTTCCTGGTGGACATGGCCTCCGACGGCATCGACATCCGCCCGCTGCGCGAATGCACCGGTGACGCCGTCTTCAACGAGGTGTTCCTGGACGGGGTGTTCGTGCCCGACGAGCTGGTCGTGGGCGAGCCGGGGGAGGGCTGGCGGGTCGCCCGCACCACCCTGGCCAACGAACGGGTCGGGCTGACCACCACCTTCCAGCTCGGCGGCGACCTGCCCGGGCTGGTGCAGTTGGCGCGCGAGCTGGGCGTGGCCGACGACCCCGTGGTGCGGGACGCGCTCGGGGACCTCGCCTGCGACGAGCACGCGTTCGCGCTGCTCGGCCTGCGCGCCACCCTCAAGCAGATCTCGGGGACCGACCCGGGCGCGACGGCCAACGTCCGGAAGCTGGTGGCGATGGAGCACGGCCAGCGCGTCACCGAGTACGGGTTCACGCTGCTGGGCGACGAGGGCGCCCTGACCGGCGGCTGGAAGTCCGACCTGCGGCGCCGCTGGACCCGCCACCTGCTGGCGTCCCGCGCGATGACCATCGGCGGCGGGACGACCGAGGTGAACCTGAACGTCATCGGCGAACGCATCCTCGGCCTTCCCCGCGACTGAGCGATGGCGACGGCCTGGCGCGCGGGGTGGCCGGTTCCCGCGGCGACCGGACTGGCGCTGGGGCTGCTGGCGCTGGGGCCGGGGCTCGCGCCCGGGTTCGTCCTGTCGTACGACATGGTGTTCGTGCCGGACCCGGCGTTCACGGCCGTGACGTTCGGCGCGGTCGGGACGGTGCCCCGGCACGTCCCCAGCGACGCGTTCGCGGCGGCGCTCGCCGCGGTGCTGCCGGACGACGCGGCGCAGAAGCTCATCCTGCTCGCCGTCTTCGTGATGGCGTGCACGTCGGCGGCCTCGCTCGTCCCCTCGCGGCGGACGCTGCCGCGGCTGGCGGCCGGGGTGTGCTACGCCTGGAACCCGTTCGTGGCCGAGCGGCTGCTGTTGGGGCAGTGGGCGCTGCTGCTGGGCTACGCGGCGCTGCCGTGGGTGGTGGCGGCCGCCGCGGACGCCGACGCCCGGGGCGGCGGGCGCCGTCTCGTCCGCGCGCTGCTGCCCGCGGCGGTCGGCGGATTCGCCGCGCTGACCGTGTCCGGCGTCACCGCGTTGACCGTGGCGGCGGTGCGGGGGCGCGCGGCGGCGGTGCGACGGGTCGCCGCGGCGCTGGCCGTGCTGAGCCTTCCGTGGCTCGTTCCGGGGCTGCTCCGTTCCGGGGGCGTGCCCGGGGACGGCGGTGCGGTCGAGGCGTTCGCCGCGCGCGCGGACACGCCGTTCGGGACGCTGGGCAGCCTGCTGCTCCTGGGCGGGGTGTGGAACGGCGAAACCGTGCCGACCGCCTATGGGAACGCCATCACGGCGGGACTGTGGCTGGCCGTCGTCCTCGCGGCGTTGTTCGCCTACGGGCGGTGGTGCGCGGACGGTCCATGGAAACGCGGTCTGGCGGGGGCGGCGGCCGTAGGGTTCGCGGTGGCGGCTCTAGGGGCCGTCGCGGCGCCCGTGCTGCGCGGGCTGATCGGACTGTGGTCCGGGTTCGCCGTGTTCCGGGACGGGCAGCAGTTCGTCGCCCCCTTGGCCGTTGTCGTCGCCGTGGGGCTGGGCGTGGCCGCCGACCGTGCCGCGCAGGCGCGCCTGGGGATGGTCACCGCGGGTGCGGTGCTCGCCCCCTTGGTGCTTCTGCCGTCGCTGGCATGGGGGGCCGCCGGGCAGTTGCGCGCCGTCCACTATCCGGCCGACTGGAAACGCGCCCGCGACATCGTGCACGCCGACGACGCCGCCGGGGCGGTTCTGCTGCTGCCCTGGGCCGCCTACCGCAGCCCGGAGTGGAACCACGGGCGCCGCGTCCTCGACCCGCTGCCCCGCTACCTGCACCGCAGGGTCATCATGAACGACGCGGTGACCGTGGACGGCACCACCGTCGCGCCCGAGGACCCGCGCGCCGTCCGCCTCGACGCGCTGGTCAGATCGGGGGCGACGCTGACGCAGGCGCTGCGCCGCGAAGGCGTCCGCTACGTCGCCGTCGACGACCCGGCGAACGCGGGCGCCGACGCGGCCAGGCGGTTGGCCGGGGCCGAGACCGTGCTCGAAGGCCGCGACCTCGTCCTCTACCGCATCCAGGGGGCGGCGCAGGTGCGCGACGAACGGGTGCCGCCGGCGGCCGTCGTCGTCGCCTGGCTCATCACGAGTGTGGCGATTGTCTGGTCATGTCTGGGCTCACGCATTACTCTGGGCACCCCGCTACTCGCCCGTAACCTCCGGCGAAGGGTCGACTGATGCGCATCGCGATCTCCGCTCTGGTCGGCGTTCTGCTCGCAGCCGCTGCATCCTTCGGCGCGGTGCAGCTGGCCAACGCGTCGCAGCAGGACCCGGTCATCAAGCCGCTCTACAACTACGGCTCCCGCTGACCGCGGCGCGACGTCCGCACTCGCCCTCTGGAGGGGCCCATGGCCGTCCCCACCCCGGGTCCCGCCGCCCTGGAGATCGTCGTTCCGGCCTACAACGAGGCCGAGCGGCTCCCGGCGGGACTGGCGCGGCTGTGCGCCGAGCTGGCCGCCCTGCCCTGCGCCGCGCGCGTGCTCGTCGTCGACAACGCCAGCACCGACGCCACACCGGAGATCGTGCGCGGCTGGGACGGGCCCGTCCCGGTGCGGCTGCTGTCGTGCGAGCGGCGCGGCAAGGGCGCGGCCGTCCGCACCGGGATCCTCGCCACGCGCGCGCCGTACGTGGGCTTCTGCGACGCCGACATGGCCACCGAGCTGTCGGCGCTGCGGCGCGTCCTGGCGCTGCTGAACGCGGGACGCCCGGTCGTGGTGGGCTCGCGGCGGCACCCGGAGTCGGTCGTGGACGGGTACGCCCGGCCGCTGCGCCGCCTGGGCGCCGTCACGTTCAACCGGCTCGTCCGCGATCTGGCGGACGGCGTGGCCGACACCCAGTGCGGGTTCAAGTTCTTCGCCGGTCCGCTGGCGCGCGCGGCGGCGGCCGACCTGCGCACGACCGGCTTCGCGTTCGACGTGGAGCTGCTCGCGCACTGCGTGCGGCGCGGCGCGACCGTCACCGACATTCCCGTGGTGTGGCACGACCGTCCGGGCAGCACGTTCTCGGTGCGCCGCCACTCGCTGGAATGCCTGCGCGATCTCATCCGGATCCGGGCGGAGCTGGCGGCGCTGTCCCGGCGCGACCGCGTCCGGCTGCCGGTGCCGGTTCCCGTGGCGCGGGCGGACGGCGCGCCGGTGCCCACCGCCCCGGGCGCCGGGCAGAGGTGAAGCCGGCAGGAGAACAGGGCGGGGGACAGGTGAGCGTGCACCTTGCCGGTGGGACGGTCGACGGGCTGCGGGTGGCGGTCGTCAACTGGCGTGATCCCTGGCATCCGGCGGCGGGCGGCGCCGAGCGGTACGCCTGGGAGCTGGCACGCAGGCTCGCGGCGCGCGGCGCGCGCGTCCGCTACGTCACGTGCCGGGCACCGCGGCGCGGCGGGGACGGACGCCGCGGGGAGCGCGGTCGGAAGCGGGTCGACGGAGTGCGCTTCGCGCGGATGGGCGGGCGCTTCACCGTCTATCCGCTGGTGCTCGCCTGGATGGCGGCGCGGCTGCGGCCCTTCGACGTGGTGATCGACTGCCAGAACGGCATCCCGTTCTTCACTCCGTTGGCGCTGCCGCGCCGGGTGCCGGTGTTCTGCGTGGTGCACCACGTGCACGACGCGCAGTTCGGCTTGTACTTCCCGGCATGGTTGGCGCGGCTCGGCCGTTTTCTCGAGGGGCCCGTCAGCCGGTGGGTGTACCGCAGGCACGCGTTCGTGGTGGTGTCGCCGTCCACCTTGCGTGCGGTGCGGGACCGGCTGGGCTGGGACGGCCCGACGTATGTCGTCCCCAACGGCGCGGTCACGCCCGCGCCCACACAGGTGGACGGGCTGCCCGAACGCGGCGACCCGGAACTGGTGTGCGTGACGCGTCTCGTCCCGCACAAACGCACGCGTCGCCTGCTGGATCTGGCCGAAGGGCTGGTCGCGAGGTATCCGGGCATGCGCGTGAACATCGTCGGGGACGGGCCGGAGCGCGCCGCCCTCGCCGCTGAGGTCGCCAGCCGCGGCCTGGGCGACACAGTGACGCTGCACGGCTACGTCTCAGAAGACGTGAAGACGGCCCTGGTGGCGCGCGCCGACCTGCACCTGAGCGCGTCCCAAGGCGAAGGGTGGGGGCTCAGCGTCATCGAGGCGGCGGCGCACGGGGTGCCCACGGTCGCCTACGACGTGGATGGTCTGCGTGACGCGGTGCGCGACGGCGTGACCGGTTGGCTCGCCGCCCCCGACGAGCCTCTAACAGACACCGTGGAACGTGCCCTCAAGGAGCTGGACGACCCATTGCGGCGGGAGCAGGTCGCGGACGCGTGCCGCCAATGGGCGAGCGCATTCGATTGGGAACGCACCACCGACCGCATGGCCCGCCTCCTCACCGCAGCCGTTCATAGGGGGACGGCTGCCACGAAAGACAAGCGAGCGCTGGTCGTCGACCTGGGGGACGGTTCGCTCCAGGTCGTGGAGGGGCCGGTCCGCGACCTGCTCCTGGGCGGCGACACCGCGGTACAGGTGCTGCGAACGGCGACGCCGCTGGAGCGTCTTCTCGGCCACCCGCTCCCCGAACCTGAGGACGGCAGTCCCTGACGGTGCCGCCGCAGGCGAAGATGTGGGGGACCGGCGAGGACGAAAGGGGCGAGATGGCCACGGGAGAGGCGGACGCGTCTCCCGCCGTCCTGCCGTCGGCCGCCGAGCCGGACGAGCGCGACGCGGCGGCGCGGCTGCGGGACCGGCTGCGGGCCGCGGTGTGCTGCCTGGCCCTGACCGCGCTGGCGTTCTGCACCCGCCCCGGCATGATCCTGGCCGACACCAAGATCGACATGCCGGTCGATCCGCTCGGCTTCCTCGGCCGGTCGCTGCACCTGTGGGACCCCGAGCAGTTCGGCCAGCTGCAGAACCAGGCCGTCGGCTACCTGTTCCCGATGGGGCCGTTCTACGCGCTCGGCGACCTGGCCGGCATGCCCGCCTGGATCACCCAGCGGTGGTGGCTGTCGCTGCTGATGTGCCTGGCGTTCCTCGGGGTCCGCAAGCTGGCCGCGCGGCTCGGCGTCGGCACCCCGGCGAGCCGCCTGACGGCCGGGATGGCGTACGCGCTGGCGCCCGGCGCGCTGGCGGCGCTGGGGCAGCTGTCGTCGGAGTACATGCCGGTGGCGATGCTGCCGTGGATCGTCCTGCCGCTGGTCCGCGCGGTGGAGGGCGGCGGCCGGATCCGGGCGGCGGCCCGGTCGGGGTTCGCCGTCGCCTGCTGCGGCGGCATCAACGCGACCGCGACCGTCGCCGTGCTGGTCGTCCCCGTCCTCTACCTGCTGACCCGGCCGCGCCGGGCGCCCCGCTGGCGCGTCCTGGGCTGGTGGTCGGCGGCGGTGGCGGCGGCGACCGCGTGGTGGCTGGTGCCGCTGCTGCTCACCGGCACCTACGGGTTCTCCTGGCTCACCTACACGGAGAAGGCCGCCACCACCACCGGGCCGACCGGGCTGGTCAACGTGCTGCGCGGCGCGGAGCGCTGGATCGGCTACCTGGTCGTGGACGGCACGGTCTGGTGGCCCCTCGGCAACGCGCTGTCGCTGCACGCGGTTCCGGTGATCTGCACGGGCGTCGTCGCGGCGCTGGGCCTGGCCGGGCTGCTCGGCCGCCTGCTGCCCGAACGCGCCTTCCTGCTGGTCACGCTGCTGTGCGGACTGGCGATCATCACCGCCGGCCACGGCGGCGACCTGCCCGGCCCGTTCGCCGCGCAGATCCGCGACCTGCTGGACGGGCCGCTGGCGCCCCTGCGCAACCTGCACAAGTTCGACGCGGTGGTGCGGCTGCCGCTGGCGCTGGGGCTGGCGCACCTGCCGGTCGCGGCGGCCC